>JBJMXF010000096.1:0-9670 GCA_045809725.1 Candidatus Udaeobacter sp.
TGCTCCGATTTACGAGCTGGGTTTCCCTAACATTGGTAATGCCAGTTACACCGGCACACTGGGTCCGACAAACCCGCCCGATTACCACGCGCTGTCCAATAATCTGGAAGACTGCCAGCAGCTCGATCGCAATGTTAAAGCCACCATTCTGCGGCACGGTAACTGGGATCGTGTAAGCAAGAATGTGGTCTGGGACGATAGGATCTCAGATCAAACGATTCCAAACAGCTTATATTTGACAATGAAACCATTGTGGTGGGGCGAGCTCCCGTGGCCGCCCATAGGTCCCGATCGGCACCCGATGGCAGGCCAGATTCCGGCACAGCAACGTTTTGCGAATGGCATGCCAACGCCGGCGCCGGCGCCGCGCGCGACGCTGGAGCCCGAGAAAAAGTTCCAGAAGAAATGGACGAAAAGCAAAACACCCAAAGAGCAGAAAGGTACAACAACCAAAAAAGCGTGGATGAAAGAAGTGTCTGAAGCACCTGCTCCTAACCCCAAACCGCTCGAGCATAGATAACTCTTCGATATGGACCGAGCTGAAAAATTTAGACGCCTCGTTTGCACCGATGCAGTCCGCAGGGACTTGCGATCGAGGTCGGTCCGGGCGGCAGGGTTTACCTGGGCAGCCGGTATCGCGGATTTCGTTCTTCGTGTAGGTTCCACTGCTGTTCTGGCTCGGCTGATTCTGCCTCAACAATTTGGCCTGGTCATGATGGTGACCGCAGTTACCGCAGTAGCAGATCAGTTCAGAGATTTGGGGTTATCAACTGCGACCGTTCAACGCAAAGAAATTAGTCATCAGCAGGTAACAAATCTTTTTTGGATAAACGTGTTGGCTGGTGTCGGCATCGCTTCGATCATTGCCGCGGTCTCACCGCTTGTTTCAGCCTACTATGAAGAGCCGCGTCTGACACTGATCACATGCATCCTTGCGACGAATTTTGTTTGGGGCGGATTGGTGGTGCAACACGAGGCATTATTGGCGCGAACGCTCAAGCTAGGGCAAATCGCGGCTGTCCGCGTGCTCTCAAGCATCATCAGCACGGTCGTGGCGGTCCTGCTGGCTTGGAAAGGCTTTGGTTACTGGGCGCTAATTTGGAAAGAGGTGGTACGCTGGGCGCTGCTCACAGTAGGAATGTGGATTTGCCTGCCTTGGTTGCCCGGACTGCCTTACCGAAATGCTGAAGTCAAGGGTTTGATTCATTTCGGAGCACACCTCAGCGCCGCTAACATTCTGGTTAGCATCACGGCCGGGGCAGATCGCTTTTTACTCGGTAAATTTTGGGGCGCAGCCGCGGTGGCTCTCTATCGGCAAGCTTATCAACTGTTGGTTGTTCCCATGGACCAACTGCTTGGTCCGGTATTTCAGGTTACCCAACCCGGATTAAGCATGTTGCAGACAGAAGATGCGAAATACCGGCACTTTTATCAAAAGGTGCTTACGGTCGTCTGTATTGCCACCATGCCTGTGAGTCTGTTTGTGGCTGCTACCGCCGCGGAGATCACAAGTGTGTTGTTAGGCCCCAAATGGTTGGAGTGCACAAACGTCCTTGTGATCCTGAGTCTGGCAACTTTCATCAAGGAACCTGTGGCGTGGAGTGCCCACGTATTGATAACACGCGGGAACTCCAGAAGATACTTGCACCTGACTGTGCTCCAAAACGTGACTCTGATTGTTTTCATGCTGATTGGCGTCCGTTGGGGCATCACAGGACTGGCCGCGGCAAATCTCATGGCGACTTATTTGTTGGCAGTTCCGACAACCTATCTGAGTCTGCAAGGATCGCCCGTAACGCTAAGAATCTTTAGTACGACAGTGGCTCGGCCCGCGGCCGCGAGCATGGTCATGTCACTTGTGGTCGTACTGCTCCACTATTTGCTACCGTCGGTAGGCGCGCCTGCCTTCCTCCTGTTAGCAAGTGCGATTGGCGCCGGCAGCTTTGTCACCATTTGGATGATGCTGCCGGGTGGCAAAGCCGAATTAGCAGCGCTTGTCGCAGATACTCGTGCGGCTGTTCGGCGAAGAGCCGTAGTTGGAAAGCCAGTCGAACCCGTGGCCGTGGCCACCTAGCTGGGATATTGAAATCGATGAGCAGAATACCGCGAGTATCCGTCGTCGTGACATGTTATAAGCGGGTGAATTACCTCGCTGAAGCCCTCAGGAGTATTTTCGCTCAGTCATATGACGATTATGAGATACTGGTGGCCGATGATTCCGGAACAGCCGCGGCGAGGGAGATCGTAGCAGGCTTTGCACAGCCGGAGCGCATAACGTATTTAGCGCATGCCAGCACGCTTGGAGTTGCGTCAAGCATTGCGCACGCCGTAAAACAGGCCCGAGGGCAATTCATTGCAATCCTAAATGACGACGATTCGTGGGAGCCGCAGTTGCTCGACAAGCTTGTGACTGCTCTCGAGGCAAATCCTCGTCGCGTGCTTGCCACCTCCGATCACTGGCTCATGGATGCGAATGGTAACATTCTGCAGGAATTGAGTGAATCATGGTCGGTGAACTTCGGAAGGTCGGAATTGCCGGAAGGAGTTGTTTCGAATCCCGCTGAGTTCGTTGTAAGCGGCGGGCCTGCTATCAACCTAGCGTCAGTCTTCCGCAAGGAGGCAGTTGATTGGTCATTGCTCGTTCCCAAGATCGGCGGCGCTTATGATTATTGGATCGGATGCTTGCTTGCCGCAACGGGACGGCCCATTTATTACACGCCTGAGCGGCTTGGGCGATGGCGGATTCACGAAGGCATGGAGACAGCCCGTCCGGCCCACGATAAGCGCGAGAACTTGGTTTATATTTACTCTGCGCTTCTCAAGGATGAGTTTTTTCAGGAGCTAAAGCCCGTCTTGAACGCTAAACGTGCTGAGACGTTGTTCGCGACAGGTCGGGACAAGCTTCATTTCGGCCGTGTCCGGGAAGCACGGCTCGCTTTTTGGCAGTGTTTTTGTCGTGCTGGTAATCCGCAGGCATTAGTGCGGCTCGTAGCAACATTTCTGCCCGAGCCACTACGGAGAAGGTTAAAACAAGCGTGGGGGCTGCTAGCAACAGGTGACCGGCAAGGTGGCAAGCCACCGGCGTCTCAAAATCTCGCAGCCCGACTTTCTACAGGCGGACATCGCGCTCCGGCCGCAAAATAAATGTACACCACGCTCCTCCAGCAGCATCAATACGACTTTGCCACCGATGGTATTGTGGAAAACACAGTAGATGGAGTGGTGGTGCTGTCACCAGCCGGCAAACGCTGCTTTCGCCGCATTCTTCATGTGAATTGTTACGGCGGACGCTACGTTTGGAACAGGATCAAGCAGGGCGTCCTGCCTGGACACCAACTCTTGGGTTGCATCGAGTTGGTGCGGATGGGTTACGAGGTTGCATTGGCAGAACCTGTTCCAGATTTTTATTTTCATCGGAACCCAATTCCGCACGACCTGAAGTTGCTCAAGATGGTTCGCTCTTGGTTACGGCCCGATGACATCCTGTTTTGCGGACACAACGTTCTTTATTGGATGCCTTTGCTAAAACGATGCGGGCGTCTGCGCTGCCACATCGTTTCCTTACTGTATGCTCGTGAACCGCTCAATCAGAGCCGTGGCCATACAGGCGTGGTTTCTTTAACTCGGGCGGGCGCCGAGCAGGCGAAAAAGCTAGCTCCCCAGGCAAAAGTTGCAAACCTCGGGTGGGGAGCTGACCTGAATTTCTTCAGAGAATTGAAATACGACCCCGAATGGTTTTTCTCTTGCGGGATTGCTAATCGCGACTTTTCAACTCTAGCTGCTGCTGCTGCGAAATGCCCGTGCCCGATTCGCGTAGTCTCCCCTGGCGTACTGCCGGGTTTGGCGTGGCCACCTAACGTGACTGTTATTGATGGCGGCCCCGGCTGGCTCATTGACAAGACCAAAGCCATTACACCACGGGATTTGATCAGAGATTATTTTCCCCACAGCGCGGGAACTTTGATCGTCGTGAAAAACGATCCGGTAGAATATACGTCAAACGGTTTCACCAATTTGATCGAAGCAATGGCTCTTGGTCAGCCTGTTATAGTAACAAAAACCGGAGCTTTACCAGGCGAGATCGACGTCGAAAAATTGGGCTGTGGAATTTTCGTTCCTCCCGAAAATCCTGGAGCGCTAGCCGAGGCAATTGTTTTCCTGAGTGACAATCCCGATACCGCGGAAGCCATGGGACAGAAAGGCCGTGAACTGAGCGAGCGCTATTATAACGTGGACCGGTTCGCAAAGGATTTGCACAACTTCTTTCAGACCCTGTAGTCAAACCGAGCTCATAGGCCAGAGAGTATCGAGCTCCAACCACCACCGTCAAAGAGCCGATGAACGTAGTACAACGAATGGGAGACAGCGTGACGTTCCTTCGGCAAGTATGGGAAAACAAGGCGCTGCTTCGCGTGTTATTAGGCTCGGAAAATTTCGCTTTTGTAAGAGATTATCTCCCTGGTCATTTTTACTCTCCAATCCCCGATCTTAGTGAATTAAGAGAGCAGGCGCGAACAAGCTGCGGGAAAGCCATCGAAAATCTGCCGGCGATCGAATTGAATGAGTCGCGCCAGCTGCAAATGATAGATACTTTCGCCCAGTTTTATGCGGAGCTTCCGTTTCCAGATAAACAGAGCCGGCAGTTTCGTTATTTCTTTGATAATCCTTATTTTAGCTACGGCGACGGCGTAACCCTTTATTCTTTTCTCAGGTCATTTAGACCCGCGCGCGTAGTGGAAGTTGGTTCAGGCTTCTCCTCTGCAGAAATGCTGGATGCCAATGATGTTTTCTTCGACGGCGCATTAGACTTTATTTTCGTCGAACCGCATCCTGAGCGTTTATACAGCCTGCTTTCAAATCGGGACAAAAGCACCTACGAAATCGTCGTTAAGCCGGTGCAACGAGTGGACGCAGCGGTATTTCGTTCACTAGCGCAAAATGACATCTTATTCGTGGACGCGAGTCACGTCGGGAAATCGCATAGCGACGTGTTACATATTCTTTTTGAGATCCTGCCGACGCTAAACAAAGGGGTTCTCGTGCATTTTCATGATGTAATGTGGCCCTTTGAATATCCACAAAGCTGGCTAGAGGAGGGGAGAGCCTTCAATGAAGCATATTTTTTGCGAGCTTTTCTTCAGTACAATTCTGCATTCGAGGTTCTCTTTTTTAACTCCTTCATGGTGGCTAAGCACGCGGACCTACTTAGGAGGACAATGCCGCGCATGTTAGAGTCACCTTCGACGCCGGAAACGATTGGAAACTCGAGTTTGTGGCTAAGGAAAATTGCTTAGGGATTCGCCAGCGATCCACTGATTGCTCGTTTCATCACACGTTAGGCATCGTTTGTGCCGCTACACATTTGAACAACGACGCCACAAGGATCCTTTATGTGTCGTCCTGCTGGCCACATGATCGTGCGTTTGGCGGACAATTGCGGGCGCTCCAGATTGGGCGTGCGTTAAAAAAGCTTGGTAGAGTAACTCTTGCTGTTGTCAGTTCCGATGCTGCGATTCCAGAGCTAATCAAAAAGGCGGAGGCTGAATTTGAGGTTGAGCCGCCGATCCAAGTGAGTGTAAGGCCGAATCGCGGGTTGAATCAGCGTTTGCAATGGGCGTTTGATCCGCATTTTCTCAATATTTACGGTTGTGTTGCTGATGCCACAGACCGCGAACGCTTGCTCGGTCGACTTGGCGCTTTTGATCTGATCTGGGTCCTGAACTCACGCACGCCAAATATTTTGAATCAATGGCACTGGGCACGTTCGGTTCTGGACATCGACGATGTACCCAGCACTTTTCAGCGCACCGTTTGGCAGAATGGCGCGGAGTGGAAAGAGAAACTGAAAGCCGGGGTTCGAATGCAGTTGCTGAAACGCCGCGAACATTTATGGAAGGAACGCTTTAGCGTCTTGTCCGTTTGCAGTGATGCGGATCGGCAATATTTGGGAGGCGGGCACCACGTTCACGTTATTCCGAATGGTTGTGAACGTCAGCCGTCCGAGCCGGTTCGTAACCCAGCCGATCCGCCGCGCATCGGGTTCATTGGTCTTTACAGTTATGCGCCGAATCTGGAAGGAACGAGATGGTTTGTTCGTTCCTGCTGGCCGCTGATAAAACAGCAGATTCCCGAAGCTCGTTTGCGCGTCGTCGGCCAGGACAGCGACGGTCCGTTGAAGCCTAATGCTCCGGATGTTGATGCGTTGGGCTATGTGGCTGATGCAGCTTCCGAAATCGCAACCTGGTCGGCGATGATCATTCCTGTGCGTCAAGGCGCCGGCACCCGTGTTAAAATTGCGGATGGTTTCAGCCGTAAATGCCCCATCGTTTCAACGCACCTGGGCGCGTTTGGGTATGACGTTCGCTCAGGTCGCGAGTTATTACTGGCGGATAGGCCGGATGATTTCGCGGCGGCCTGTGTTTCGCTGATTCGTGACCGCACCGCCGCGAGTGCCATGGCTGATCGCGCCTATGCGGCCTTTTTGCAAAACTGGACTTGGGACGCCATCGCTCCACGCGTTTGGGCTGCGGCAGAAGACGCGCTTCGACTCGGCTCCGGTGTGGCTGCACAGCGTGCACAGAGAGGTCATCGTACCAAAGCGACTCCATGAGAGAGGTGACGATCGAAAGACTATCTTCACGTCCGCCGACGATTACAAACGCACCGGCACTCACAAGGGACAGGCGGCTTTTCGGACTGGCAACACGCAGAGAACGCTGGGCTCTCTCATGGAAAGGATGGTTAGTTATCGCACTTGTGGTGATTGGAATGGCTCGTTTGTTAATACACGCGGCTTATCCATTTCTTGCTGTTACTCATCGTGTGAACGCAGATACACTCGTTGTTGAAGGGTGGGTGCATCCGTACGCCATTCGCGCCGCCGTTAACGAATTCCAAGCCGGTCATTACGAGCGTGCGTTTACAACGGGCGGGCCCGTCGCGGGCATGGGAGGTTACACAAATGACTACAACACCTCCGCAATTCAAGCCGCAGCGCAATTACAAGCAGAAGGAATATCAGCCGATCTGATCCAGGCAGTTCCTGCGCGCATCAGTGAACGTGATCGCACCTACAGTGCTGCACGGGCGCTCAGCGCTTGGCTTAGCGAACATCACTCGAGGGTGCATGCCATCAACGTTCTGACGCAAGACGTGCATGCGCGTCGGACAAGGCTCCTTTTCGAAAGGGCGCTGGGCGAGCACACAGCCGTAGGCATCATTGCCGTTCCCAATCCGGATTATGATGCTAAACACTGGTGGCGGTACAGCGAAGGTGTAAGAGATGTGATCAGCGAAGCCATTGCATACCTGTACGCCAGGTTTGTTTTTGCCGGCACAAGCGCGAAGTGATGGCGATGTTGTTTTTAAGCAGGGCAAGCTAGTTGCTGAGGATCTCAGTTACTAAGTAGTAGTAATTAGAGGGTATCATGAAAATTGCTGTTGTAGGTCTGGGCTATGTTGGACTTCCACTGTCCATGCAGTTTGCGCGTTCGTGCACCGATGTAGTAGGCATCGACATCGATTCTCAGAAGATCAAGTTATTAAGCAATGGACAGAGTTATATCAAACATATTGACAGCCAGGCTATCGCAGAATTGGTGAGCTCGGGAAAATTAAAGGTTTCAACAGACTTCCGTCTCATTCAACAAGCCGAGGCAGTACTCATTTGCGTGCCGACGCCGCTTACAAAAAACCGCGAGCCCGACATTTCCTTCGTGCTGCAAACCGGTCGGTCAATCGCGCCGTACCTCGCTAAAGGTGTATTAGTAGTTTTAGAATCCACGACCTACCCCGGAACCACCGAAGACGAGTTGCGTGTCGTATTAGAAGAGGGAGCCGGGTTGAGGGCAGGCGCTGATTTCCACCTCGCGTTTTCTCCAGAACGCGAAGACCCAGCTAATGGGCAAAGCAACGTGAAAAAAATCCCGAAGATCGTCGGCGGATACACGGCAGCGTGTCTGAACAAGGCGGTCGCGCTGTACAGCCGGGCGATCGATACAGTCGTGCCGGTCTCATCGTGTCGCGTTGCCGAAGCCACCAAACTGCTCGAGAACATCTTTCGCGGTATTAACATCGCCTTGGTGAACGAGCTCAAACTGGTCTATGGCGCAATGGGTATTGATATCTGGGAGGTCATAGAAGCGGCCAAGACCAAGCCTTTCGGGTTCATGCCATTTTATCCCGGCCCGGGGCTCGGCGGCCACTGCATTCCCATCGACCCATTTTACTTGACCTGGAAGGCACGCGAGTTCGATCAGCACACGCGTTTTATCGAGTTGGCGGGCGAGATTAACACTCGCATGCCCGAGCATGTCGTGCATCGGGTTGCCGACGCGCTTAACGCTCAAGGGAAATCGGTTAAAGGATCAACAATTCTCGTGCTAGGCCTTTCCTATAAGCCGAACGTTGATGACGAACGTAACTCGCCGAGCTACGTGCTCATGGATCTTTTAGAGCAGCGGGGCGCCAAGGTGGCTTACCATGATCCCTATGTGCCGGTGATCAAGCCGACTCGCGAGCATCCGCAATTCGCCGGCAGAAGATCTGTGGTGTGGAACCGCGCAGTGATACAATCTTTCGATGTTGTTCTGATCGCAACTAATCACAGTTGCATCAATTACCACGAGCTTGCTGATTGGGCGGGCTGCATCGTGGATACACGAAACGCTATGGCGACGGTAGGCTCTGCCGACGGAAAAGTATGGAAAGCGTAGGATTTTGGAGGACACACGGCAGAAGCAATGGGCCTGCGCCTCAATTTACGCGAGCGGTGAGTACCTCCGCGGAAACAAATTACGAGTTTCGCTGGTAAACCTTAAGGAAAAGTTTTACGCAAAAACATTGACGCTAGACGATCCATTTAATATTACCGGCCTTGGCGAGTCGGGGGAAGTGCCGATGAGCCGCGATTGTGAAAAGCACCGGGATCCTGCTGCGCGCCCTCTATTTAGGCGTTGCGCTGGCTGCGCCGTGTTCCAACGCCTGGGCCGACATTATTCCCGGGACGCGAATTCCCCCGTGGCAGAACAATACTGGCGTTCCGGGTGGGATTCCAACAAATCGCGTAGTCTACGTTAACGTCGTCGACCTCGGCGCAGACCCGACCGGAACCAACGACTCTTCAGCAATTATTCAGAGCGCGATGGATAACTGCCCGCAGGCCCAGGTGGTTTATATCCCGGAAGGGACTTTCCGGTTGGGAACACTGCTCCATATACAGAACAGCCAGGCGATTACTCTGCGCGGAGCAGGAATGGGACGAACGACTTTATTCGGGCCGAATAATAACCCAATTTTTACGGCGGGTGATGCCACATGGCCTCCACCTGACGAGGATCCTGCAAACTGGATTTCCATCACCTCCGGCGCAACCAAAGGCAGTAACACGATCACCGTAGCAAGCACGACTAACTTTGTGGTAGGAGCGCCCATGGCGATTGCGCCGAATCCGTTGCCAGTGTGGGCCCATAATCTGGGCGGTTTTCCCGACTCACTTCGCGCGATGCGAGTGTATCTGAAGGTTCGCAGCAAGACGGCTACGACAGTGACATTTGATCCGCCGTGTCCATTTGATTTCAGTGGACTACACCCGACGGCGCTGGTGGATGGCACTCCCTACATGCAGGGGGTTGGGATTGAGAGTCTGACATTGGACATGAGCAATAACACC
>JBJMXF010000097.1:0-3422 GCA_045809725.1 Candidatus Udaeobacter sp.
CGCCGTCGGCAGCAGTTGAAGATAGGCGCCCCTCGTAGAGTCTGTCGGAGAAATATCGCGAACAGATCTAGAGCCGTTGTTAGCACTGTTATTCAATAGCCGCGCTCAAGGTGCAGAATCCGTTTATCGAGTTTGGGCTAAGAACAGGCGTTTAGAGTTCAGTTGTTGCGGTCATTCGCAAAGGCCTTAGTGCCCGAAACAACTTCATTAAGTTATGCGTCAGACAGATCAACAACCATTCGCCTTCGACTCCCGCCAGACCACGCAACCTGAACTGACGGAACCCCCGCACGTGTTTGATGTAGGCGAATACTGGTTCAACGATCGTAGCGCGGCGCTTGTAAAGTTCTCGTCCTGGGGAGCTCAGCAGTTTTTGCCACATCTGGGCACGCACCCCGGTATCCGGTGGCAGGGCGCTTGGCTCCGGCTCATTGGGGGGCACATACAAATCGATGTCGCGCAACACCTCGGCGGTAATCACCGCACTGCTAAAGTAACCGGCATCAGCCGAGACAGTGGCTGGCAGCTGACCCAGGTTTTTCTTTATCGCCAACACGGTGGGCACCAATTGCTCCTGATCATTGGGTGCTGGCGTCACCCGGGTGGCGACAATGATTTGCGCTTCGCCATCCACTGCGATCTGCGTGCTGTAAGCTTGTTGATAGCTGTTCGTGGCGGTATCCATCATCAAGCGCGATTCCAGGTCCGTCAGATTCCGCCGCGTTTTATCCTTCGGAACCACCGCGCCGCTCTCGTTTCTGGTCCACCGTCGACGCCGATAGTGCTTGGGCTCACCGCTGGCTTTTTGCTTTTGCTCCTGGGCGGCTGCTTGCTGCGCTTCGCGTTCCATTTCCTCTTTCAACTCGCGAATCTTCGCCAATCGGGTCTCGCGGCGTCGCAGTTCGGCAGGCAACTCGTGACCACGTCGGCCGGCGCCATAAAGGCTGTCTTCTGCAGCGTCAAGGCGTTGCGCCTCGCTCAACAGCCGCACTACTTCTTCCTCCAGAGCTCGGGCCGTTCGTTCCAGACTGCTATACTTGAGCGACTCAGTCTTGGCGGCGTTGGCTTTGATTTTCGTACTATCCACCGCCACCTGCCCCAATTTCACCAGCCCGGCGCGTTGACACAATTGCAGGACTTGCACAAACAACTGCCCCAGTGCCGCCAAGTGTCGTTTGCGAAACTCAGCAATGCTGTCGTGGTCCGGATGTTGATCGCAGCACAAGACCCGAAAAGCCACATCGTCATAAGTCGCCTGCTCCAGTTTTCGCGACGACATTCGCCCTGTGCAGTAACCATAGACCAGCAGCTTCACCATCAGGGCCGGGTGATAAGGCGGCCGGCCGCGACTGTCACCTTCTTCATAGCTGTTTATAAAGGCCGAAAGATCCAGCGTCTCGACCACATCACTGACGTACAGCGCCAAATGGTCATCGTGCAACCATTGACGCAAATCAGGTGGCAACAGCAATTGCTGATTCATGTCGTACGCGCGAAATGTTTTACTCATGTGCGCAAGTTTACTTATCCAATGATCGCTGTCTATAACTTTTTTCCGACAGACTCTACCAGGGGCTCAGCCCCGTTTTCTTTTCAGCTCCACCGGCGGGGCGTAGCCCCGCCTTGTATCTTGGTTGACGTCATCTATCCTGATGTTTTTCAGTTTGTCTGGGTCGCACCCAGACAATGGAGGAAGAGCAGCCTGGCCCCGCCTTAGGCCATTGAGCCTGTATGTGAGATCAGTCTCTCCTCCACTTGCTTGTTCATTCAAAGTCGAACGGTATCTAATGGCCTCTCCTACTGAGATGAGCCTGCATGCACAAGGTTGACTCGAACAAGTTTCACCTATTTTTAGGAGCAATGAATGTTGCCTACACTCGGCATTGACATCAGCAAAGACAGTTTCCACGTGGAGCTGTCACTTAACGAGAAGCTACGCCATCGTCGGTTCACCAATCGCAAAGAAGGATTTGCTGAGCTTTGTGTTTGGCTGGCCAAACACAAAGCCACCCTGGTACATGCCTGCCTGGAAGCCACTGGTCCTTATAGTGAAGCGCTGGCCCTTTATCTGCACGAGCGGGGACACACGGTCAGCGTGAGCAATCCAGCACAGATCAAAGCTTTCGGCCAAAGCGAACTGTTACGCAACAAAGATGATCGTCCGGATGCAGGACTGATCCGTCGCTTCTGCGAAAAACAGCGACCCGCTGCCTGGACGCCACCGCCAACCCATTTCCGCGAACTGCAAGCCTTGACTCGTCATCTGGAAAATCTACTCGAGTCGCGCCAACAGCACCTGAATCGGCTAGAAACTACGAACACTAAAAACGTGGTCAAATCGCTGCGCAAGTTAGTGGCTCACTTCGATGCTGAGATCAAGCGCATCGAGCAACAGATCAATGACCATGTCGAGCGCCATCCGGATCTCAAACAGCAATGCCAACTCTTGGAGTCCATTCCCGGGATCGGCAAACGCACTGCCACCAGGCTGCTGGCTGAAATCGAAGACATCAGTCAATACAAATCGGCGCGCCAAGTAGCTGCCTATGCCGGTCTGACACCGAGAAATAACCGCTCCGGCACCATCCGCGGCCAAACCCGATTATCAAAGACCGGTAATGCCAGAGTGCGTAAGGCGCTGTTTCTGCCGGCCATGGTCGCCAAACGACACAATCCTGTGGTTCGCAGTTTCTGTCAACGGCTCGCGGGGCATGGCAAAAACAAAATGCAGCTCGTCGGGGCCGCCATGCGCAAGCTCATTCATATCGCTTTCGGAGTGCTGAAGTCAGGCAAAGTCTTCGACCCCGATCATGAACTTTTATTCAACTCCGTCTCTTGATTTTCAAGACGGTATCTCACATCCGGCGGCGAAGCCGTTTTCTCGCGCAACGTGGCGAACAGTCTCGGCACGTGCCGAGCAGCCACTGGAAGCGTGCGCAACAGTCATTCGAAGGTGGCGAGGAGCTCGCTCGCCGTGGCGGTGGCGGTGCCGACTTTGCCAACTACGATTCCCGCGGCGCGGTTCGCGAGGGCGGCGGCCTCGAGCATCGTCGCGCCGGCCGCGAGCGCCGCTGCGAGTGTCCCTATAACCGTGTCGCCTGCGCCCGTCACGTCATAGACTTCGCGCGCTGCTGTTTCGACGTAAACCGGTTGCCCACCTGATTCCAACAACATCATCCCACGATCGCCGCGCGTGATCAGCACAGCGTCGCAACCGAGTTTCTGTTGAATGATGCGCGCTGCGTCGTGTGATCCGTCGTCCGAATGATCTTCGGTGTCGCTCATGCGCAACGCCTCGAGATGGTTCGGAGTGATGAGCGTCGCCGGACGATACGAACTGAAGTTGCGCAGTTTCGGATCGACTAGCACCGGCACGCGCTCGTACGCAAACGGCAAAATCTCGCGCAGAATCCCGGGCGTGA
>JBJMXF010000098.1:0-14978 GCA_045809725.1 Candidatus Udaeobacter sp.
AAATCGCTGCGTATTCATCCGCCTCCGCTTCGCTCACAACAGCTTCTCCCAGAACATCTACCGTGAAGCCGATTTTTTGTGCGCGCCGCTTGCGCAACGTGGCTATGACTTCATCTGAATTCCGTCCTGCAATAAATTGGCGGGCCATTTCCGAAACATTCCATCGCAGGACGGGAGCGCTTATCCACGGGACAAGGCGCGCCGCGCGAACCCCGATGCCAATGAGCGGGGACAAACCATCGTTATTGTCGCTAAAATATTCTTCCAGATGCTGAATAATCTCGCTTGATCGTCGCAGTGATGGCAGGACGGCGACAAAGCGAAACAGCTGTGTCTTGAACCGCTCGTCATGCATCGAGAGCGCCATCAGGCGCTGGTAAAATCCGGCCTTGCTGAAAAGTCGCTCCGGATGTTTGTCGACCAGCTCGAAAATGCGCGTGCCGCGCTGCTCAACATCGCTCTGAAGCGATCTCATTGCGAAGGTTAGTCTGCCGCCGCGAGTTAGGCAAAATGCAACGCAAAGCGATGATCAGGTGCAAAAATTCACTAGGAAACACGATCACTCGGCATGCGCTCTCCGAAATAAAGAATGTAACTGCTGAACGCAACTCGAGGAGTAAAATAGAAAAGGGATTTGCCTGGCAGATTCGGAGGCCCAGGGCTCCGCTGTCAGGCAATCTCTTGTGCTGATTGTCAGGCGGCAAAACTCGCGTAATAGAGGGCCGATGCGCGCCGACACGATTCGTCACCAATTTGCCAGCGACAACACGGCGGCGATTTGTCCGGAGGCGTGGAAAGCTCTGGAAGAGGCGAATGCGCAGTTCGCTCCCTCCTACGGCGAAGACGAATGGACCATAGCGGTATGCGAACGGATCCGGCAATTATTTGAAGTCGATTGCGATGTTTATTTTGTGTTCACCGGCACCGGAGCAAACGCGCTGGGGCTGGCGCAGGTTTGCCAATCATTCCACGGAGTGATCTGTCACGAGCGCGCACATATCCAGACGGACGAAGGCGGCGCTATGGAATTTTATACGCGCGGAGCCAAATTATTTTTGACGAAAACCCATGACGGAAAGATCGACCTGGGCGAGACAGAAACACTCATCGCGCAACAAGTCGAGCTGCACGGGCACATGATGCGCGCCATTAGCATCGCGCAGGCGACGGAGCTCGGAACCGTTTACACGACGGATGAAGTCGAGGCGATTGGCGCCTTTGCGCAAGCGCACAAAATGTTGCTTCACATGGACGGCGCGCGCTTTGCCAATGCTGTCGCATCACTCGGCTGCGCACCGAAAGCGATAACTTGGAAACCAGGTGTAGACGTGCTCAGCTTTGGCGGGACGAAAAATGGCCTAGGCGTGGGCGAGCTCGTCATTTTTTTCGACAAGACGGCTTCGCGCGATTTTCAATATCGGGTGAAACAAAGTGGGCATCTTGGCTCAAAAATGCGCTTTCTAGCTTCCCAGTGGCTGGGGCTGTTAAAGGGAGATGTCTGGTTACGAAACGCGCGGCACGCGAATGAGATGGCGCGCGAGCTTTCTCAGCGCCTCAAAAACGAAGCACGGCTCGAAAACGTGTACCCGGTGGAATCGAACGCGGTGTTCGTTCAACTGGATGGGCAACTCGTGCGCGATCTGCACGCGCGCGGCTGGAGATTTTATAAATTTGTGGAGCCGGACATTTATCGTCTGATGTGTTCATGGTCCACCACCGACGAGGAGATAGCGGAGTTGGTGGGCGATTTTGTCGCGATTAATGATTGAACAGATTGCGCTGGCAACGATCTTACCCACGAGATGAACCTACATGAACTAGTTATGGTGTTAGGGGCAGTGTTACTCGTCGGATGCGGAACGACGCGCAACGTGGCTGTGAGTTCATACCATGTGACGCGCGATGTGGCAGTTGGTTCTTATCGTGTTGCGACCGCGCCGGTGCATTACGCTTTGCGGCGTCATAGTAACGAGCCAACCATGGTCGGAACCACGGATGCAGTCGAATCCGATGTAACCCAGCCCGGTCATCCTGCTGCATCGACGCAGGTAGCCTCGGCACCGCAGCCACGCCGAAAGACTGAGACGACAAGATCTCAAAAGCCGGCTAAAACAACTCAGCCTGTCGCCCACACCGAAGCAACGGAGCCCGAACTAAAACCGGCTGCGACGCAAGCGTCATCGAATACTTCGACGTTCCCAACTGCCAAGGCGGTGCCCGATAAGCCGGGATACGTTTTTAGTCCATTTGATTCGAGCGGCAGGTACGTTGACGTGAGCGGTTACACTCCCGGCACCAAGGTTAAAGATCCCTGGACTGACAAAATTTTTGTAGTGCCTTAGATCATGTAGCCGTCGCCCTGTGGGCGACGTGGCCAAAGTGAATACGCAGATCGATGTCACGTTTCGCACCGCGAAGCGGCTAGATCGACTGAACTGCCGTCTATCCCAGCGAATGTTACCTAACCTAATGCGCATTACCTCGACATCGTCGGTCTATTCGCTGCTCTGCTGTCTGCTTTTTGCCGTTGCGCCAGAGGGTGTTGCACAGACGTATCAGCGAAAAGAACTTGTTAGGCCAGAGCTGCTGGCCGACACAAACGCGGCCGTTCCAGGCAAACCGTTCATGGTGGGGCTGCTGCTGCGAATGGCCCCGGGTTGGCACACCTATTGGAAATTTTCCGGCGACGCCGGTCTGCCAACCGAAATCAAATGGAAACTGCCGCCGGGCTGGAAAATCGGTGACGTTCAATGGCCAATTCCGCTGAAAACGACCGATCCCGGCGACATTGAAACGTACGGTTACGAAAATGAAGTCCTGCTGATGCAGGAAATCACGCCCCCAGACAAAATTGACGCTTCGTCAGCGAACCTTTCCGCCGAAGCAAATTGGCTCGTATGCGAAAAAATCTGTATCCCCGGCAGCGCAACATTGCGGTTAGATATGCCTGTAGGCTCGACAAGCCAGCCTGCGAACACCGATTTGTTTGCGCGTTATCGCCGTTTGATTCCGCAAAATCTGCCGGGACCAAACGTAGCGCGCCTCGATTGGAGCCGTCTCGGACCCGATCTGCGCTTGAAAATCACAAGTGAAGTTTTGGCGAAATATCCGGCCGTGGATTTCTTTCCCATGCCGGGGCAGGATACGATTACAGGGCATCCCGCCGTTCAATCGCGGAGCAATAATGAAATTGCTTTTCGCATTCCGCTTGAGTCGGCGCCGAAGAATCTGTCGTCGCTCTCGGGCCTGGTGGTGTTCGCGCAGCAGCCGAACAGCGACGATCGCGCAGCCTGGCAGATCACGAGTGCGCCGGCTGTTTCCGCCAGTCGTCCGCCGCCGGCACATGGAATTTTCATGTTTCTCCTCTTTGGTTTTCTCGGGGGGCTCATTTTAAATCTGATGCCGTGCGTGTTGCCGGTGATCTCGCTAAAGATTTTTGGCTTTGTCCAACAAGCGGGACAGAGCCGTCAGAAAATTTTTCGCAGCGGAATTGCGTTCGTCATCGGAATTTTTGCGTGGTTCCTCGCGCTGGCGGTCCTGCTGATCGTCCTTAAAGGCGCCGGGCGTGATGTAACCTGGGGCGGTTTTCAATTTACTAATCCGTACTTCGTTCTGGTCTTGAGCGTAATTGTGCTCGCATTCGCGCTGAATCTCTTCGGAGTGTTTGAGATTTCGTTGCCACAATCGGTTACGCGCAATTTGCTTTCGACGAGTGACCGCAAGGATCTGCTCGGCTCCTTTTTCCAAGGGGTGTTCGCGACGGTACTGGCTACGCCGTGCACGGCGCCATTTCTCGGCACTGCGCTGGGCTTCGCGTTCACGCAGTCAGCCGCGATCATCCTGGCGATGTTCATTGCCGTCGCTGCCGGTATGAGCGCGCCGTATTTGCTTTTGAGCGCGCAGCCCGCGTGGCTCCGATTTCTGCCAAGGCCCGGGCCTTGGATGGTGCACGTGAAGCAGTTCATGGGGTTCCTCCTGTTGGCGACCCTGCTTTTCCTCCTTTACGTAGTCGGCGCACAACGCGGCTTGGAAGGAGCGATGTGGGCGAGCTGTTTCCTGCTTGTGATCAGCGTCGCGTGCTGGATGAAAGGCGCGTTCGTTGTGCCAACAGCACCAGCTGTAAAACGGGTCGTAGTGCTCGCTCTGATGCTCCTGCTCGTGATCGGGAGCGGCGTTTATTTCATCGGCGACAAATTTCGGTCCGCAAAAATTGCTTCCGCAGATTCGCACCTCCAGGGTGGGTGGCAGGCGTTCACGCCCGAACGCCTGCAATCCGAACTGGAGCAAGGCCGAACTGTCTTTGTCGATTTCACTGCGGCCTGGTGTCTGACCTGCAAATTCAACGAAGCCAGTGTGCTCGAGGCTCAGGATGTGCGAGAGGCGTTCCAGCGCCACGGGATTGTGAAATTGAAGGCCGATTGGACGAACGGCGATCCCGTGATCACAAAATTATTGCAGCAGTTCGGCCGGCCCGGAGTCCCGTTGTACGTCCTTTATCCGGCGAGAAACGAAGAGCCAATTGTTTTCCCCGAAGTGCTCACCAAAGGCATGATTCTGGACAAGCTTGAAGCCGTCGCGTCTCGCGTCGCCTCGCAATAATTCGGGTTCGGGCCTGCTTCACGTTGAAATTTTTCCGGCCGCGACGATTGTTTTAGTCCAAGAATTTAAACGTCTCAGCAACTCTGTTTTCTAATAGCTCATATGAAGATGAAATTACTTTTAACCGTCCTTACGTCATTGATTGGAACGGCAGTCTTTGCCGCCGATGCGCCGTCGGTCGGCAGCGCTGCGCCGGACTTTTCGCTTCCGGACGCGAATGGAAAGACTCATTCGCTGTCGCAGTACAAGGGCAAATACGTCGTCCTTGAGTGGTTTAATCCACAGTGCCCGTTCGTGAAAAAGCATTACGGCAGCAGCAACATGCAAAACCTGCAGAAAGAGTTCACCGATAAAGGTGTTGTGTGGCTGACTATCGATTCCAATGCGCCTGGCACAGAAGGAAATCTGACGCCTGAAGAAGCGCAAAAGATTGCGACTTCGTGGAAGACACATGAGACCGCGCTGCTGCTGGATCCCGAAGGCAACGCGGGTCGCGCTTACGGCGCGAAAAACACGCCGAACATGGTGATCATCAATCCAGAAGGGAAAATCATTTACCGCGGCGCAATCGACAGCAAAGCGACCCCGAACCCATCGGACATTCCGAGTTCTACGAACTACGTGAAGGCGGCGCTGGAACAATCGTTGTCTGGTAAGTCTGTTAGCACACCGGAGACGAAGCCATACGGTTGCTCGGTTAAATATAAATCCTCGTAGAGTTCCTGCTCGGACAGGAATCCAAAGTTCCAAAGCGGCGGTCTGAATTCGACCGCCGCTTTTCTTTTGGAGTGCGGCGCTGCCGCGCCGCTTTTAATCTTGCGGGATAAATTCTATGGCGTCCGCAGAATCGAAGTCGTTGAGGAAGGAGCACCTTCTCATTTTGCTCCTCTGCGCCACGGTTGCATCCCGTGTTTTCATTTTCTCAGCGGCATTCCCGTTCTTCAGCAACATTGATGAGGATCTGCATTTCGATCTGATCACGCAGTATTCGCATGGGCAAATCCCACGCGGTTTCGACCGGCTGAAAGAAGAAACGCTGAACTGGATTGTTCCTTATGCTTCGCCGGAGTTCCTGTCCCCGCCCGACCGGTTTTCGGACGGGAAATTTCCGGCGCCTCTGTGGAAACAATCCTGGTCGAAAGTTGAACCGCAGATTGCGGCGACAAGAGCGGCCTGGAGCAGCGAAATCAATTTTGAATCATCTCAGCCGCCATTGTACTACGGTCTTTCAGGCCTGTGGTGGTGGATTGGGAAGCAGATTGGATTGGTCGGGATTCAGTCGTTGTATTGGATTCGATTCCTGAATGCCGGGCTCATGGCCATCGTGGTTTGGTTGGGTTATGTCGCCGCGCGAACAATTGCGCCGGAGCACGTCGAACTGCGTATTGGCGTGCCGCTACTCGTGGCTTTCATTCCGCAGAATGTGTTGTACGCAATGAACAACGATGTCCTCTCACCGCTCTGTTTCGGCGTGCTGTTCCTATGCGTTTTGCAATGGTTGCGAACGGACGCGCCGAGCTTATTGCTTGGAGCAGTCACAGGCGTGGCGATTGCGTCCGCGTACCTGACCAAATTGTCTAACTTGCCGCTGATCATCATGGCGGTTGTAGTTATCATTGCCAAGCTTGTCCGAATTGTTATACGAAGTCCTCGCGCCGGCTTAATCGCGCTTGTAACCCTGGTCTTATGCGCCGCGGTCCCGATTTGCGGCTGGATGGTTTGGCTGAAACTGCAGTTTGGCGATGTCACCGGATCAACGGCGAAAATCGCATTCCTGGACTGGACGTCGAAGCCGTTCATACAGTGGTGGCAACACCCGATTTTCACCCCTCGCGGGGTTTGGGTTTTCTGGTGGGATTTAATTGCAACTTTTTGGCGCGGCGAAGTTGAGTGGCACGGCAGACGGTTCGATTGGCAAATAGCGGATTGGCTGTACGTCGTTTCTTCGCTGGTATTTGCCATGGCAGCAGTCCTCGGACTGAGAAAACCATTTGCAGTCTCCGGGTTCCAACGGCAGGCCATTGCCGTAGCGATTCTCATTTTTGCAGCAGGAGTTGCTTTCCTTGGGCTTCTTTCCATCCAATTCGATTTTGGCAGTTGCGTTAATCCATCCCGTTCGCATCCCTATTTCACATCAGGACGCTTGCTGACCGGCGCGATCATTCCTTTTGCGCTGAGTTATGTCTATGGGATTTCCTGCTTGTGCCGCCTCGCGACGTTGCGATGTCGACAAACTCGCTGGATCGACATCGCTCTGCCACTTGTCGTGCTTGGCGCAATTGTTGTGTTCTCGCAGGCCTCGGAAATTTTCGTGACTCACCCAGTGTTCGCGAGCGAACACAACTGGTTCCATCGTTAGGCCCTGTATGCTATTCTGCGCAGGCGATGTTGTTGCTACACGACTCCGCGTGATCTCGGTGACATTCGTGCCACCCATCGCAGAACTGGCATTGGCATTAATCGAGCGATTACCATCAAGAGCTTCATGGCCAATCCCGGAACAACAAGCGGCCGGTCTGCTTCGAGCGCTGCGAGCGCGTCGCGCACGACCTGTTCCACTGTAACAACGAGGAACTTCGGACCGATGTCAGGCCGTGCTCCGTCTCGCTTCGCGACTTGCTGGAATTCCGTTACCACAGGACCGGGACAAAGCGTGCATACGCTTACTCCCGTCTCGCGAAGCTCGGCTCTAAGCGCTTCAGAAAAACTTGTGACATACGCCTTCGTGGCAGCGTAAACAGCGGAGCCAGGGATCGGGAGAAAGCCAGCCGACGAACTGACGTTGAGAATGGCGCCGCGGTGCTGTGCGATCATTCGGGGAACGAAATGACGAGTAATCAAGGTTAACGTCTCGACGTTTACGACGGTCATTTCCTTGTTCCGATGGGGATCGCTCTCCGCAAAGGGTCCGCTGTCGCCGAGTCCGGCGTTATTGATCAAGAGATCCACTTCGAGTTTCTCGCGATCAAGCTGCTCGAGGAAAGCCTGCAACTGCCCAAGATCAGCGAGATCCACCTTTCGGATATGAACAAGAAGCTTCGGATGCTCTCCTTGAAGTTGATCAGCAAGCTCGATCAGTTTTTCATCACGCCGTGCCACCAAAATCATCGAGTGAGCACGGCCGGACAGTTGACGCGCAAATTCACGACCGATGCCGGCTGAAGCACCTGTGATCAGCGCATTGCAACCGTCGAGTTTCATCGCTGACGGCGGAGTTCCTGCGAAGCCGCGCGCGGTCTCGCGGAAGTTCGCCCTTCCAACGATTCCAACTCGCGCTTTGTCAATTGGCGCCAATGAGCACGCGGTAAACCGCCAAGGCGAAGGTTAGCGATGCGAATACGGACGAGATGTTTCACACGGTAACCCACGGCTTCGAACATGCGGCGAATCTGGCGATTCATTCCCTGTCGCAGGATAACGCGCAAGCGGACCGCCGACACGCAGTGGAGCCGCGCAATTCTTGCTCGCTGACCCTCGAGAAAAATTCCGCGCAGCAATTTCGACCCAAGTTCAGGGTCCCATGGGCGATCCAGTGTCACTTCGTATTCCTTCTCAACTTTGTAACGTGGATGCGTTAGGCTCTGTGCGAGGTCGCCATCATTAGTAAGAAGAAGTAAACCTTCCGTTTGTGCGTCCAGGCGACCAACGTTGAACAGTCCCGAGAATTTTGCCGGTAACAAATCAAAAACAGTATTGCGCACGTGCGGATCTTTCCGGGTCGAAACGAATCCGGCAGGCTTGTGCAACATGATGGTGAGCGGCGGCGCGACGTGAACAAGTTTCCCATTCACCTTGACGTGATCGCGCGCGTCGGGTTGGGCGCTGAAGTCCGTGCAGGTCTTGCCATTGATAGTAACCCGGCCCGTCGCGATCAATTCATCACAATGCCGGCGTGATCCAATACCCGCAGCCGCGAGAAAGCGATTCAAGCGCATTAAACGAGCTTAACGGCCCGCTTCGACGCTTCAACGTGCTAAACGTCGGGCTTTGTCTTTGGCAGGCCGATCACTTTCTGATCGTCCTTCCATTGTTTGCGCTTCTTCAGAAGCTCGACCCGCTCAAAGCGTTTCAGCACGTTGCGCTTGGCTGCAATAGTGCTGGCTCCTTTTAAACTGCGATGTTGCGACATAAATTCGTTGAGCCGGTGAAGAGTTGAAAGTGAGCCCGCACATTACCGCGACTCAGTCGTTTTTCAAGGACGTCGAAACAGACGAAATGAACGCGGTTTAGAGTTGATTGCTAAGCACGACGTAGGTGCCGGATGTAGTGACTTGGTGATAAACGTGAAACCGGCTGACAACCTGGTTTTTCCAATAGTCCGCACGGCTTTGCTCCACAATCAGATAAACCGCATCGGATTGACCCCATTTTTCCAGAACAGCTTCTTCGTTCAGAAAAACGTCGCTGCCGGGTGAACCCATCGGGGCTTCTTTTCGGGGATTCTGGTTAACGAAAAAGAATCTTCGGTTGAGATAGAAAATGAGGCTGCTGCTGTCGTCCAGCGGTCCTTCGAACATCGCGTGGCCGCCTGTTTCCAACCGTGGATTAAGGTAACGCGCGACATCGGCGAGTGAGAAATAGGGCGCGATTTTCGCGACGCCAATTACCATGCTTAGCCCGGCTGGAATCATCGAGGCAGCCAGAGCAATGGCCGCGAGTTTCTCGTGTTGTTTCAAAATAAAGTAGAGCGTTACGATAGAGAAGAACACGAATGAGATAGCCGTAATCACCAGCATCGGCCTCAATGCTACCCACGCGGACACAGGCATATCTTCCAAAGCTCGCCACGCAGTCCAGCGCGCATCCATCACTCCCCAGGTTCCGTTCAAAGCGCGACCAGTGCGCGCCGCGAACAGCGCTCCGCCCACAAGGACCAGACCAATGACACCTACCGCGCTCGCGCCCGCGGCGCGCAAGGATTGGGGAATTCGATCCCAAGCCATGGCTGCCCAGAGCGCCAGCGCGCTCCACATACTCATTGAATAGTAATCCTGTCGTTGTCCCAAAAAGAGCAGCGGAATGAACACCACAACCATCCAGCAAAGTAGTAACGCATCGCCGAAATTGATCTCCCGCGGCCGGATAACGCGGCGCCAGGCCAAAATGACACCCGGCAGCAGCGCGATCGACCATGGAAACCACCAGGCTACGTGCATGATCACAAATTGATAAGCAGGCACGCCGAGGAAATCGTGCGTCTCATCCGTGAGTCCGCGCAGGTGTCCTAGCCATTCGGATCTGACATAACGAAAATAATGCGGGAAATGCCATTGTGCCCAGATGTGCCAGGGCGCCAGGATCAAAAGAAAAATCAACAGGTATTCCCACCGCAGCAGCGCGCGAAAGCGTATCCTCGCTTCGCGATAAAAAATCGAGACCAAAACAAAAACTGCAGCGGGATAAACGATGCCGAGAACTCCTTTCGTTAGGCACGCCAGTGCAACGAAAATCCAGACACCGGCGAAACACAGGCGCCGGTGACGCCTGCGCTCATAGCCGCATATTCCGCAGAACATCGCGCCGGTCATGAATGCGGTGACCAGCGGTTCGGGCATGACAATTCGGCCGAGAAGAAACGTGCCGCAGAAGCTCAGATAGATCAGGCCTGCGATGAAACCGCGCCAATAATCCGAGAGCTTTTCACCAATCAAAAAGATAAGTGCAACCGTCGCTACGACGGCGAGCGCGAGCGGCAGCCGGGCCGCTGCCTCATTCACGCCGAGAATCTCATACGAAGCAATGATGAGCCAGTAGAGCAATGGCGGTTTTTGCAGGCGCGGTATGCCGTTGTTGGTTGGGAGCAACCAGTTATGGCTCGCCACCATTTCACGCGCGGCGCCAGCGTATTGGCCCTCCGTCTCGCTGTAGAGATCGCCGGTGCCAATGGTCACCACGTGTAACAGCGCTGCGAGCGCAATCAGAATTACCAGTAGAGCGTGGCGTGTAGGCGGCGGCGGCAACGCCGGGGGTTCCAAGAGTGTTTCTTCGATGCTGAGGGTGCGAGCGCTTGCGGTCATTGCATGCAATCTCCACCGGGAATCGTCCCGGTTTGAGATTCGCGTTCGTTACGTTCACGGAATTCGACTTTGTCGTACGTTTTCCAATGCTCAGGCAAACGCAGCAATTTTCCGGTCGGCATCTCGATCAATGCGAGCGTCTGACGGCACTCTGCGATCAACGTGTTGTCTTGTGGGCGCTTGATACGGAATGCGCACCAGAACCGCGCGCGCTCTGCCCGATCGAGCCAGCCTTCGATTACCAGCCGGTCGCCGAGCCTTGCCGCGCGTCGATAGTCGATCTCGGTGCGGACTACAACAGGATAGCTTCCCTTTTGCGCCATCTCCACGACGGCGAGCCCGAGCTCCTCGGCCAGGTGTGTGCGCGCTATCTCAACGAACCGCAGATAAGCGATATTGGATACAACGCCGCCGCAATCAGTGTCGAAAAACATTACCTGCACGTTTGTGCGAATACGGGGGACCATGGCGGATTTCACAGTTTCAATCTAGATTAGATTTGACCGTTCCGTTCCGCACGTTTTTTGAGTACGAGACAGTATGATCCCACAAGGTTCCCAGCACGTTTGCGGTACTCGCGTGCGACTATTTTGGATAGCCGGCTTGATCTTATTACTCCGTGCAGGCACGGTCGCAGCAACCGCAGGTCCGTTGACGTTCGCCGGAGTTGCTTTCTCTCCGGGTTCAACCGTCAACGCTAACGTCCCTTTGAGCGCTCAGGAAAAGTCGTTGGCTACTCAAGGCGGCAACGCTGTACCACCGAATGCAGTGGCTGTGCTCGCTACTCCTTGGAATTTTGATCCACTAAAAACGTGGCCGGTACTGGTGGTGTGCTCCACCAGCGATTCCAAACGACAAAATCGCGATGACCTTGTCGATTTCTACGGCAGAATTGGACTGGCGGAAGGCTGGGTGGTGCTTGCGGGCGACGGTCCGCAGCATCCGCGCAGCGACACCGCCGCGTGGCGTGGGGCCATGACGCTCGCCGCGATCGACGCGCTACACCGCAGCTTTCCTGGTTCCAACAAGTGGCCGGTCGCCTGTGCTGGATTTTCGGGTGGCGGCAAAGGCGTAGGCGTGGTCGCGCCATTACTGGCGAAGCATGGCTGTCATATCGCGGGGATTTACATCACCGGTGCTAATGAAGACCGTTTGAGCGAAGGCTACGCCCGCGTCGCGCCTGGCAAAGAATTTCTTACAACGCCGGTTTATATCAGCGCCGGACGCGACGACCGAATCGCCACTTTGGAACAGCAGTACAACGTCGCCGGTTCAATCAAACGCACCGGATTCCAACGGATAAAAATAGGCACATTCCACGGCGGCCACGAAGCCAACGATGCGCAAACATCCATTGCTCTCCGCTGGTTCCGGCAACTGCAATAGGCTACCGCACGCGTCGCGCGTGCTGGCGAGCCCGTCCTCGCGATCGCGAACTTTCTAAACGTTCGAAACAGACAGCGGTTTGGAATTATAGAAAAGTCCGTGTTGGCGGGACTTTGAAATCAGCACGCGAGACATATCCGCGCCAAAGCATTACGCAGCCTGGCTCGCACGAATTGCGTCGCGAATTTCTGCCGTGAGCTTATGAGGATCGTCAGTGCCGATCGCGAATTTTTTGCCATTGCGCAACGTAATCCCGACAGCGTCGAAGCCAGAAACATTGTAGAGCCAGCCGTACGGCGTCAGATGGATTCCCCAGCCGTACCACCAACGAATGCGAATCGGATCACATCCGACAATGTCCACAAGGCGAATTCTCTTGCGGATAATACCCGGTCCAAATGATGCACACAAGGTTTCATCGTCGATGGTAATCTTGAGTCTGTAGAACAGAACAAGACAGACCAGCAGGATGATCGAAGCAGCTAGTAGCCGCGGGTGAGGGCCTAACAACCCGCCGTTAACAATCAGAATGACCGCGAGAAGCGACCAAATAATTACGTGACCGATCTGCGTGTGCTCGTAGCGCGTCACAGAAGTTTGCCGTCTGGCGTGTTCGTAATTCTTGCTTCTTGAAATTTCTCCAGCGACTTCACCAGATTTCCGGGCAATGGCCGCACGCGGTCAAAAATTCGCGAAGCCAGCGGTTTGCCCGTGGTGTAACCGGCGGCGAACATTTCCAGACGCGCATCCAGATTGTCGATGTAATGAAGCGCCATTGCTTCAGGAGTTTTCGGCGACACTGGCGAACCAAATTGCGGCTCGCCATGATGAGCGCCGATGAGGTGCAACAGGTGCATTCGCACGTCTTCCGATGCCGGCGCGAGATCTTTCCACGCATCGGCGTTTTCGACGCTCAACCTTCTCCACAACGCATTCACCAATTCGAGTCCAATGGAGATGTGTCCCATGAGTTCACCGATCTCGTCGTAACCCATCACGAATCCGTTTTCCGGCAGTGCGTTCTCCCAAAGTTTTCCGGAATCATGGAACAGAATTCCCGTGACTAAAAGGTCAAGGTTCAACTCGGGATAAAGCGGCGCGATCTCCTTAGCGACGCGCATCATCTGCGCAGTATGCTCGACCAATCCGCCGCGCCGCGCATGATGATAATTCCGTGCGGCTGCGGTCCGGCGAAACCGGTCACCCCATTCGGTGAGAAAAGCTTCACTCAACGCCGCTAACCGCGGATCAGTGATCCCTGTCACTGTTTGCCTAACGAATTCGAAATCGGACGCCTGTTTGGCGCGTAAATCTGCCGGCCCTTGAAGTAGTTCGTTCTTTTCCTGCTCCGTCAGCGGCCGCACGGTCCACTTGCGGGCGTCGAGTCCGTATTGCGACTGGTAAAACTCCGCGGTGAGCTCGATGAAATCCTGATTGGTTAACGCGCTGCACGCTTTATACGCAGGATGATCGCTCCAGACGCGCAGCGTCATGCGGTCGCATGCGTCGGCTAAGGTCAGCTCGCAATACGGCTGCTGTTCGCGCGTGAGCTTCGGCGTCGCGTTTTCCACCTGCACATGCACGCGTGCAGACGTCGTTCCATTCTGCGTCGCCCGGCGAATTTCCGTCAGCGTGAGCAAATTCATCGTGTTGAAATGTATCACGACTGGCAAGTATCTCCCTAGCGCAGGCAATCCTGGCTGTGGGGCAATCGGGCGTCTCGCCTACGACTTGAAGCGAAGCGGCAGGCAAGATGCCTGCCGGCCCCACAGACAAGATGTCTGTGCTACGTTCATACTTCGATGTTTTTGAAGCGTCTTGAATGCAGCGCGTGTGGACGTGAGCACGAATGGTCCCGGCTGCAAAATCTTTGCAACGCCTGCAGCAAACCGCTGCTTGCAATCGTCGATCTCACCGCCGCGACCCGAACCTTTACCCATGAGAGATTGCTCGCGCGCGAGAAATCGTTATGGCGTTACCGCGAAGTTTTGCCGTTGCCAACTGATGTTGAGCCGGTCTCGTTAGGTGAAGGTGGAACGCCGCTGCTCCGTGCGCCGAAATTCGCCGATGACGTCGATCTTTGGATCAAAGACGAGTCGCTCAATCCGACCCAGAGCTTCAAGGCGCGCGGAATGAGCGTGGCTGTTTCCATGGCAAAACATCTCGGCGCAACCAAACTCGCGGTCCCGAGCGCGGGTAATGCCGGAGGCGCGCTCGCTGCGTATGCGGCCCGAGCCGGTGTGGAGGCGCACATCTTCATGCCGCGCGATACACCGCGCGCAAACATTGTCGAGTGCCGCGAACTCGGCGCTCACGTGACGTTAATTGACGGTTTGATCACCGATTGCGCCGCGGAAATCGCCCGGCGCAAGACAAATGAAGCGTGGTTCGACATGTCTACGCTCAAAGAGCCGTATCGGGTCGAAGGAAAAAAGACGCTCGGTTACGAATTAGCCGAGCAACTGAACTGGCAACTGCCCGATGTGATTCTCTATCCGGCCGGCGGCGGCACTGGTCTCATCGGGATGTGGAAAGCGTTCGAGGAAATGGAAGCACTCGGCTGGATCGGGAAAAACCGGCCGCGCATGTTCGCAGTACAAGCTGCCGGATGCGCACCGATCGTTCGCGCCTTCGAAGCGGAAGAGAAAACTGCCGCAGAATTTCCCAATGCGCACACGATTGCTTCCGGCTTGCGGGTTCCAAAAGCGATCGGCGACTTCCTGATCCTGAAAATTCTTCGTGACTCCAACGGCGGCGCGATTGCCGTCGATGACGACGAAATGATCCGCGTCGCTCGTGAGGTCGGAGCAAAGGAAGGTCTCTTCATTTGTCCCGAAGGCGCAGCATGTTTCGTAGCTTTAAAATTGCTTCGTCGAGCTTGGAAAATCGCGTCAGGTGAACGCGTCGTCATTTTTAACACCGGGTCAGGAATCAAATATGTTGAAGTTTACGAACACCATTCAAGCAGCGGCGGTC
>JBJMXF010000099.1:0-4040 GCA_045809725.1 Candidatus Udaeobacter sp.
TACCCGCCATCGTCGCTCGGACCGAGCACAACGCCATCCTTACTCATGCTTAGCAGTTCAACCGCTTGTTGAAAATTTTCCGCGGGCACGGTCGGGCTGTCGGAGTCGATCAGACAGACGGATTCAAAACCGCAGTCGAACAAATCCATGACGGCGAAATAGAGTCGCTCACCGAATTGCTCGCCCCGTTGCGGCAACAAACTGAAATCGGCCGGAAGGATATCATTGTAAGCCGACTCAGCGCCGATGGGTGTGTAAACGGCTATGCCGCGTGCGACTGTAGCCGCTTCAACGTGCGAAGCGCCGGCCTCAGTTTTAAAATCCGTTTTGCCGTCGCCACAGACGCTCGAAATCGCGGCCGCGGTGTCACGCAAAAAACACTTATTTAATTCCGCTGCTTCCTCCGGCGTGAGTGGCGGAACCAATCGCGTTTTTACTCGGCCGGCTTGTGGCGCTTTGGTCATAACAGCCAATGCACACAGACCGTGCGCGCCCGGGTCGGGAAGATTTGGATCGAGAATACGAAACTGTTTCATCCGTTATCAAGAGAGTTGTTCACATTACAAGAAGATGGTTTGAGTAGTTTCTTTAGAGAATTTCTTCTTCTTATCGGCGCGAATAACCTAGGACTTTGTCTGAGTTGTCCTCTCAAGCTGGGGTGCAAATGAGCTGTTGATAATGTCTGTGCGCTGCAACGACAAACGTTCGTTCTAGAACCTGACCGCCACTTGTTAAAGGTTATTCAAAGTTATTAGCGAATTGCTGGAAGATGCTTTAACAAAGTCGGCATGCAGAACGAAACCACGTTAAGGCGATGCGAGTACGCGTCGCACTTCTGCAGTGCTTCGCTCAAAAGTGAACCCCGCTCTTTTTGTTTCGGGAAGGTTTGGAAGTACGTCCTCGTGCTCACGCCGCTTTTGCTCTTGGTGAGTTCAGCAGCGTTCTGTGCCGATGATAAACCACTTTGGAAAATCCAGAAGGTGCTCGCGTCGAAAAAATACGTCGACCTTACACACGAATTTGCGCCAGGAATTCCGCGCTGGCCCGGTTTTCCGGATGAAACGCGAAAGACAATTTACTGGTACGACAAGCGTCCCGACACAATGGGCGCCGGCTTTTTCTCCGAACTTTTCACGCATGTCGGTCAATGGGGCACGCACGTCGATCCGCCGGCGCATTTCATCAAAGGCTTGCGCACCGTCGACCAGATCGACCCGAAAGAAATGGTCCTGCCGCTGGTCGTTATTGATGTTCATGAGGAAGCGGCGAAAAATCCTGACTACACGTTATCGCTCGATCGCGTGAAAAAGTGGGAGAAAGATCATGGGCAAATCCCCGCCGCCGCCTTCGTTGCGATGCGCACTGATTGGTCGAAGCGATGGCCTGACGCTGCAAAAATGGAAAACAAAGACGCGAACGGCAGCGCGCATTATCCAGGCTGGAGCCTGCCTGTGCTGAAATATCTTTATGCGGATCGCAAGATCACTGCATCAGGCCACGAAACCACCGATACCGATCCGGGAATCGCTGCGAGCAAAGACGATTACTCGCTGGAGACTTACATCCTGAGCACAAATCATTATCAAATCGAGCTACTCACGAATCTTGATCAAGTTCCCGAAGCCGGCGCGCTGGTCGTGGTGAGTTTTCCCAAGCCGAAAGGCGGATCCGGTTTCCCGGCGCGGGTATTCGCCATTCTGCCGTAAAGTCGACATCTGGCATTGAAGTTCTGGGGAGCGCACGCGCCTCGCGTGCTGGTTTCGGCGCCCTCGCCGAAACTCTTTTTTACTGCGTCAATCTGCACGGACGCACGTAGTCTCATCCTGACATTCGCAATTAGTTGAGCATCCATTAATCGGGAAAGTTCGCGATGACACGATCGCCAGCACGCGAGCCGCGTGCGCTCCCCGGAATCAGAGCAACTGATACGGGTCGACATCGACGGTGACGAGTACGTCTTCGGGAAAGGGCAGCTTTTCGAGAGTTTCGCGGATGAGTCGGCTTAGGCGCATGATGGCTTCGCCTCGGATCAAAATGTGAAAACGGAATTGGCTTTGTAGTTTTTCCAATGGCGCGGGCGTTGCATCGCCCAAAATGAATTCTTCGGGTAGCGATTCGCTTAAGCGGCGCTTTAACGTTTCGGCGGAAAGTTTTGCGCGACCTTCGTGAGCAGAACGGACGGTGATCAAGACTGCGTGTTTGAATGGCGGGAAATCGCATCGTTCGCGGAACTCGAGTTCTTGCTGGAAATAGCCGGCGAAATCATGGTGACGCGCAAATTGAATTGATGGACTGAACGGCGTGTACGTTTGCACGAAAACTTCGCCGTGTGTCTCGCCGCGGCCAGCGCGCCCAGCCACCTGAGTGAGAAGCTGGAAAGTGCGTTCGCCGGCGCGGAAATCGGGGAGATGTAACGCGAGATCGGCATTGATAATTCCGACCAGCGTTACGTTCGGGAAATGCAGGCCTTTCGCGATCATCTGTGTGCCCACGAGGATGTCGATCTTGCCAGTGCGAAAATTCCGCAGCGTTTCGCGATACGCTTCTTTACGCGTCATCGAATCGGCGTCCATGCGGCGCACCACTGCTTTGGAAAAAATCTGGGCGACGGTCGATTCCACTTTCTCAGTACCGAAGCCGTGATAAATCAACGCGTCTTGTCCGCACTCCGGACACTTCTTTGGAACAGCGGCGGTGTGCCCGCACAAATGACAGCTCAATCGTCCGGACATCGTCTTTCGCAACGCCGAATCTGCGATCGCAGAAGCCGATCCACCTTGGGAAAAATGCCGGTGAAACGTGAGCGCGACACTGCAATTGGGGCAATTGCGCGCTTCACCGCAATTACTGCACAGCAGCGAAGTCGAAAATCCGCGCCGGTTCAAAAACAAAATTGTCTGCTCCCGTTTCTCGAGCCGATCAGCAATGGCTTGCGCCAATCTCTCGGACAAAATGGCGGCTTTCTTTTCCCTGCGTCGTTCCTGGCGCAGATCGACGACACGAATGAGCGGCATCTGCTTTTGATCGACGCGCTGTTTGAGCGTGACGAGCCGATACTTTTCGGTCGTCGCGTTGTGATAACTCTCCAGCGATGGCGTGGCGCTGCCTAAAACAACGACGCATTTCTCGATCTTCGCGCGCACTACGGCCACATCACGGGCTTGATATCGCGGCGCTTCCTCCTGTTTGTAGGTCGTTTCGTGTTCTTCATCGACAACGATGAGTCCGAGATTCTTCAACGGCGCAAAAACAGCGCTGCGCGCCCCGATCACAATCCGCGCGCGACCGGAATGAATTTTGTGCCATTCATCGTGGCGTTCGCCCTCGGACAAGTGACTATGCAAAACAGCGACGTCGTCCTGCGCCTCGGCGAACCGGCCTTTAAAGCGCTCCACCGTTTGCGGCGTAAGAGAGATTTCGGGAACGAGGACGATTGCCGTGCGTCCGCGGTCGAGCGCCTCGTGGATTGCTTGCAGGTAAATTTCCGTTTTGCCGGAACCGGTGACGCCGTGGAGCAAAATCGGGCGCGCGTGTTCAGGTGCGTCGAGTGCTTGCTCGAGTTCGTGTAACGCGTGCGTTTGCTCCTCGTTCAGAACGAGATTCGATGTTGCGATGAACTGCTCGTCGCCATGCGGATCGCGCACTACTGCTTCTTCGCGCATCTCAGCCAGACCGCGCTTTACCAGCGCGCGCAACGTCTGATTATCGAGCGAGGTTTGGCGCAGAAGCTCCGCCGCGCGTATTGGTTTTTCCAGCTTCGAAATCGCCTCCAATAATTCGGCCTGCCGCGGCGCACGTCGTCGCAATTTTTCCAACTCGCCTTCGTCGATGTGGCGCGCGGGTTGCACGAACAATTGTTTTTTCCACCCGACTTCAGCGCGCCGGATCACTTGCGGCAGCATACTGCGCATCACCGTTTCGATCGGGCAGCAATAGTAGGTGCCGATCCATCGCGCCAGTTCGAGCAACGGTTCGCTCAGGACCGGCCCGTCGCCGATAATCGTTTCAATGGGCCGGATGCCTTTGGCTTCGCTCTGCCC
>JBJMXF010000100.1:0-17832 GCA_045809725.1 Candidatus Udaeobacter sp.
CCGCGCAACCATTCCTGCGTGGTCCATGCTGCCGCGAGGATGAAAGCCAGCCGAAGGTTGTTCGTTGATTTTATCCATGGTGATGGTGGAGGAGCCGCCGTGTTTCGGGCTCGCATGAGCATTTGATCCCATTTGCTTACGCCAGCTGATCGCTGCTTGCCTTCTCGTGGCCGCAGTAAGCCGCAAAGCCATGCCCAGATCGCGAAATAAATCGCCATGTAAAACTCGAGGACGAACCAACCGAGAACGGTGACCGTCGTGAGCCACGAGAATACGATCCAGAAAAACGTCAGGCCGGCGACATAAGCGAGAAGCAGGTTTCGAAGCCATGAGTAACGTGACTCCGCGCCGGAAAACCAAATTGCGGCGATAAGCGGTGTCAGGGCGATCCAGCAGAACCAGGTGAGGTTAAAGGGCGCGAAACAGGCCGCATAAAGAACGCCGCTACAGATCGCAGCCAACCATGGCCAAAGCTTTTTGATTCTGTTCATTGGCTCTGCTGTTCCAATCCCAAGCGCCAACATTCAAGGAGCAACGGCTTGGGCAGCCGTCGATTTCATGTTAACGGCCGGGTAGCCGTCACTCCATATCACCTTCTGTCATTCCGGCGGAGTCGAGGAATCTCTGGTTGTTTCATGTCGGCGGTGCAAAGCGGTGCTCCGACATGTTTAACTTCGCTCAACATGACATTACATCGCAAGCCGCGACTCAGCGCCCGTTCGCAGCCACTTCCAGAGGTCCTCCAAATGTTTTTCAACTTCCGCTTTGATTCGATCGAGGTCTGCGTCGGTGAATTTTTCACTTTTCGGCCGGCGCCGCGCGAAAAGGTAATACTTTATTTTCGGCTCTGTGCCCGACGGACGCACCGCGATGCGCGTGCCGTCTTCCAGCTCAAGCATTAACATTTTCGTTTTTGGAATGAGATCGCCTTCCACGTCTCTGATCTCATCCGTATCGAAATTTTTGAAGGTCACTACTTTCAGGCGGTTTATTTCGCGGACGGGATCGGTAGTATATGACTTCATCAGACTGGCGATCTTGTTTGCTCCCTCTGCGCCCTCGAAAACAAGCGAACTGGTTTTCTCCGCAAAATAACCGAACTGCGAATAAACTTCGTCGAGTAACTCATCGACCGTTTGTCCACGGGATTTTGCGTAAGCGGCTACTTCACAAAACATGATGACTGCGCCGTTTCCGTCTTTGTCGCGAACAAAATCGGCGCCGCTGTAGCCGTAGCTTTCTTCGCCGCCGTAAACATGAAATGAAGAGTATGCGAGTCGAAGCCGCCGCGTTTCGCTCTCAGCAAGATCGGCATAACTCCGTCGCAGTTGTTCGGGAATCTCACGCTCGTACTTCGCCAGCTTGGCGCCGATGTACTTAAAACCAGTCAATGTCTCCACGCAGCGCACGCCGTAATGATCGGCAATCGCATTTTGCAGATCGGTGGTGACAAAAGTTTTGATGATCACGGCACGCGCTGCGTTTGGCTTGTTCAGCACGGCTTTGTCGAACAGAGTCTTGATCCTATACCAGGCCAGCAGCGAACCGATTTGATTTCCGGTCAGCAATTTCATCGTGCCATTCTTGGTGCGAACGGCCACTCCCAGGCGATCGCAGTCCGGATCAGTAGCAGCGACAAAATCGGCGTTCTCTCTTTCAGCAAGATTGATAGCCATGGTTAACGCTTCGCCGTATTCCGGGTTCGGCGATTTGACTGTCGGAAATCGGCCGTCGAAACCATCCTGCTCCGGCACGATTTGGAACTTGAAACCGAGCCGGTTCAGCATTGGTCTGATAATCACGCTGCCGGTCCCGTGCAACGGCGTGTAAACAATCCGCAGCGATTTGGCCTCACGAATCATTCGCGAATCGAGGATCAACGTTTCGAGCCGGTGCATGTAAGCCTGGTCAATATTCTTTCCGATAACCGTCACTTTGCCTTGGTGCTCTTTAGGAAGCGGCGCGAACGACTCGGTCGTGATCGCGTTCACTTTGGCAATAATCCCGCTGGCGTGTGGATCGATCACTTGCGCGCCATCATTGAAGTAAGCTTTGTAGCCGTTGTCGTGCGGCGGGTTATGGCTGGCAGTGATTACGATTCCTGCATTCGCGCGCAAATAACGAACGGCAAACGAAAGCTCCGGGACAGAACGCGGACCGTCGAACACAAAAGCATCACACCCGTTTTCGGCTGCAGCTTTCGCCGCCAACTCTGCGAACTCCTTCGAAAAAAATCGCGGATCATGCGCGATTACGAGTTTTGGCTTTGTCGAAATTCCCGAGCGTCGGCTCCAGTCCTGCAGGTACGCAACGAGCCCGCGTGTTGCGCGGTTGATGTTAAAGAAATTCATCGCGTTAGTGCCAACGCACGGGAATTGCGGCCGCTCGCCTTCGCCCGCATTGCCGCGTTCCGCAGTCGTGACGATTTTCCCGACGGTGCGCCCGCGCAGCCCACCCGTGCCAAATGCAAGTGTCTGGTAAAACCGGTCGTTTAATTCCTGCCAGTCGGCGGCATCAACCAGTTCCTTGACCGCTCGAAAATAGAGATCTGAGCCTGCGCCTTCGAGCAGTGTCCGAATATTCTTTGCCGATGATTCGATCAGTTGCCCATGACCAACAGCCTGTTTGAGCCTCGCGTTTAGGTCTGCAAGATCAGCTGTCATTTCCGGCACTGTTCCGTCATGAATTAGCTTTGCAAGCACTCTTCGACCGGAAATGCTTGCGTCATTTATTTCGATTCATTATGCAGCTGCAAAGGAGTTGAATGATGAAACGTTTTACCTCAATGCACCCGATGTCATTCGATCGTGCGCCGCAGGCCGCTCGCCGCTTTTCCATATCAACGCTCGGGAGCGTCGCGTACCTCATCGCAGTTGTATGTTCCGTGCCGAGCGCGTTTGCACAAAGGAGCGACCGACGAACCGATCTCGCGGTTCGGCCGGAATTTCGGGAGCCAATCACCCTAACGAGCAAGGAAGGCGTGCTCGAAGTCCGGCTCATCGCGCGACAAGGGGAGGCAACTCTGGATACGGTGGCCAAGCCGGTCCAGAATTTCCTTCTCTTCGACTACGAGGTGATTCGCGGCAGCGCGTCGGACGGTAAGAGGTCTGGCGGCAATCTCTATCCAGCGCCGACTTTGCAGGTGTTTCCGGGCGAAAAGCTGATCGTCCACTTCGGGAACGACTTAAAGGGTCTTACCATCCGCGATTTCTTCATCCCGCAATACACGCGCAAGGGACAGCCCGTGCCGCTTTATCCGGAGCAGATGACCTCGTCCCCGTTGAACCTTCACACGCACGGACTGCACGTCAGCCCGAAAGGCAATTCCGACAACGTGTTGCTGCACATCCCGCCAGGCATGTCGAACACCTACACCTACGACATCCCCAGGAACATGCCGCAGGGGATATACTGGTATCACAGTCATCTTCACGGGCTCACCGCAGCGCACGTCTATGGCGGACTGGTCGGCCTGCTCGCCATCGGGCGCACGGACGGCAACCTGCCTGTTGTCACGGAGAAGAACATTCCGATCCGGAACATGGCGCTGCAGTACAACTTCGTGTTCGACCGTGCCGGCGGACTCGCGCAGCTAAACAATCCGTACTGGCCTCAATGGGGCAATTCGATAACGCCGCCGAAGGCCGACGAACTGGCGAACGGCACCTACCGTCCATCGCTTGCGCCGGTCAACTTCAGCGCATCGAAGCCGGGAACGAAGTATCCCACGGTGTGGTACGCGGGGCCGCTTTCCATCTACAACACTCGCGGGCGCCTCCAGTACATCCCGAGCAATCTGCAGCGCTTCACCGCAGCGGACGGCAAAACGGACAACGATGTGCCGGCAGATCCGTCGCTCCCCGACTACAAGCGCGACGTGCAATTCACGGTTAACGGCCAGTTTCAGCCCGTGATCAGGAGCAAGGCCGGACAGACCGAGATCTGGGTGCTCGCGAACGTGACCGATGTTGCGTACATGAACGTCCAGCTCACAGAAACCGCGACAGGGCGGCATCCGCCGATCGCGATCGTCGGCCAGGATGGAAACCCATACACAACCGTCAGCTATCCGCCCACGGAAAAGGGCACACGGTTGCTGATTCCACCGGCGAGCCGGTTCGCGATTGCAGTGACAATACCGGCCGAAGGCGAGCTTGTGCTCGAAATGCCGGAGCGAGGAGGCGGTGCGAAGACTCTGTCGGCGCCCGGCGTGCTCTATACCAACAACGGAACCGAAAATGCCCCGGCCATGCTGGGCAATTTGACTGTCCTGCCCTCGGCCGTCAGCTACGCCGATGGATTCTTCGTCTTTCCAACACAGGTACTGGTGAGAGCCACGCCTGCGCAGGGTCGTGGCGTGACCACCGCTTTCGCCGAAGGACAGGCGCTCGGTACCTACACGGCATTTACCGATCTGGCCGACACGCCGCCGGACGTGAAGCGGCAGATCATGATCTCCGGCGGATTTCTCAACAATATGGCGAGCAAAGACGATCCAAAAACGTTCATGTATGGGTTCGACGGCGGCGCATTTCCTAACGTCCCGTTGATCCAGGCCCGGCTCAATTCGGTCGAGGAGTGGCGGTTCGTCAACCACAATAACGACGAGCATCCGATTCACGTTCACGTCAATGACTTCCAAGTGATTCAATACTACGACCCGACGACCGGTCTGAAGACGGGTCCCGACAAGTTTGCTATCGACAATGCGAATGCGCCTGCGCCGACGATGGGCGCGGAAGAGGCGGTGATCGAACCGGGCATTCTCTCGATCCGCACCCGCTTCGAGGAATTCACCGGACTCTACGTGATGCATTGTCATCGTCTCAATCACGAGGACAACGGGCTGATGGGGCTCATCAACGTCATACCCGCCGTTTCCATCTACGCGGTGGCGGTTCCCGGTACAGCGGGCAAACCTGCCGAGGTCCGGTTGTACGACGGAAACGGCGACCGGTTTGTGGCGACGGTCATTCCGTTTCCCGGATTCGAAGGCACCGTCAACGTCGCGATGGGAGACGTCGATGGCGATGGCGTGCTCGATCTCATTGTCGGCGCGGGCAAGGACCACGCCTCGGAAGTAGTTGCGTTTACCGGCGCAACGAGAGGGGGCAGGGGCGCGTTCAGTACCGAGATCGCGCACTTCCAGCCATTCGCCGAGGGACGCGGCGGCGTCTGTGTGGCCGCTGCGCAGATCGACGGGACCACCGTTGACAACATCATCGTGGCATCTGGTCCTGGCATTCCGAGCGAGGTGAAGGTGTACGGATCCGAGTTGCCGTCCGCAGCCGGTGTCGCGCCGCCGATCTTCTCGACGTTCAAACCGTACGGCGACGATCGCCGCGGCGTGAGCATCGCCACCGGCTTCGTCGATTTCTCGACAGGCCGCGAAAGCATCGTCACCGCACCCGGCCCAGGCAGTCCGGCTGAGATCAAGGTGTTCGCGTTCCCGCTGCTGAAGCCCATTGACGCAGCTACATCGGGGAGGGGAATCGAGCAACCGGTGACTACCAACTCATTCTTTCCTTTCGGCAACGACTATCATGATGGTGTCTCGCTGGCGACGGGTTGGCTCGCGGGCACGCTCGGCGGTGCCAAGCGAATCGTGGTCAGCCAGCTCGCCGGAAATGGTGCCGTCAAAATCTTTTCGAGCGGCTCGGCATTGGACGGCGGTCCGTCGCTGTACCTGCAAAATCCCATGCACCACGATCACGGCGCGCAATTCCGCGCGATCGCCGACTTCAAGCCTTTCGACGGATCTGCCGGTACGCGCGTTGCAACCACCAGCACCACTAAAGGCGCGCACCTGCTCGTTAGCGGCGTCCAGTCCGGAGGTGCCGATGGTAGCGTCGTGAAATACGATTTGGTAAGGCCGACGGCTGAGGCGACGACGTTGCAGCCGGTACGTCTTAGTCAGGTGTGGACCGGAAAAACATCGCAGCCGGCTTTGCTCGGCGGAGATTAGGGCGATCAAAGAAATCAGCGCACTTGCCGGCTTCGAATCATTCAATGTCAGACGAAAAAATGTTCGCCTTTCATTCCGAACATTCGTCTAATTCTCGTTAGATCTCGTGCACGCGTTCCTCACAAACTATGACGAGCGGCTACGCTCTGTGCGTGGGCGATTCCGTGACTCTTTCGTATCGTGAAAACACTGACAACAATGATCGCGATCACATTGATCGCGTTCACCGCCAGAGGCAGTGAACCAGTGCCCTACATTGCCATGCCTATCGACAATGGCTACGCCATAGATGCTCATGGCAAACACCAACCGAACGCGTTGTGCGCGCGTGACGTAATTTGGGCGTGTGCTCCCCGATACCCCTTACGGTCGCGGTCGAGCGACCCAACCACTTGGTCGGCAAACCTTCGCGGTGACGGATTGTATCGGCTGGATATTGATTTGAAAACAGGTCGAGTGAGCCGAGTCACAGTAATCAAATCGGCAGGTGTGGCGATGCTGGACAGAGTCAGCACAGGAGCACTTAGCCGATGGGTTTTCACACCCGGCAAGTGGTCAGCAATGATAATACCCACGACTGTGCGCACGACTTGGGTACCTGTTCGAGTTGAAGAGTCACGTTACTAACACAATGAAAAGCAAAAGAAGACAACGAAGATCGTCGACTACTATTTCCGTGAAGATCTCGCCGTCGGGATACAGTCCTTGTGGACATCCAGCCCAAGATAGAGTTCTTTTTTCATCTGAGTGTGTTTGTTTGTTCGAGTTGTTTAAAACTGCAACGCTCCGGAACCCTCGTGTTCCGGCCGTTGGTGCGGCTCTGCTCGAGCTTTAAAAGCCGAGTAGCCCGCGAAAAATATGAACGGCAAACACACTCACTTTTTCAACCCCGTGCTCGCGCGCTCACCTCGCGCCCGCAGCCATAAGGTCTAGAACGGCGACCTTGAGTGAGGCCGCCCCTTCGTGATGAACGATTGTATTTTCATAAGTGCGGGTGAGCTTAACCACTTGCCCGCACTTTTTACATGCCATCTAATCGATGAGCCAATGGCCCCATCGACGGTTAACTGCCGTTGTTGTCAAACGGCAAATTCAAGAGCGTGAGAAAGGACGGATTTGCCCCAAAAACACGTTGTAACCTTGTAATGCGTTCTGGCAATTTGCGTCTGATGAAAAAGAAGCTCATCGCTCAATCCGCTTTCTTCAGTCTGCATGTCCTACTTCTTTTTGGAATCGTGTGTTCAATCATGGCGGGCACATCAGTGGCTCTCTTCCGCTCGGAATCTCAGGCTAACGCTTCGCCACGAATATTGACGTTCGCAGAGCGTGTAGCTTATCAGCGATTAATCGAGGACGTTTACTGGCGTCATCGTATTTGGCCAAAGGGGCGTACCGATCCCAAGCCTTCGCTTGGCGCGGTAATTTCGCAGGCGGAACTGGAAAGCAAAGTCGAACGTTATCTGCGCGACTCGCAGGTGCTGAATTACTGGCGAAAACCCATCACTGCCGCACAGTTGCAGGCTGAGATGGATCGTATGGCACAGCACACAAAGCGGCCTGAGTTGTTGCGCGAACTGTTTGAAGTACTCGGCGAAGATCCCTTTATCGTCGCGGAGTGTCTGGTGAGGCCAGTCTTGTCAGAGCGTTTGGTGACGAACTTGTATACCAACGAAGAAAGACTTTACGGGAAACTGACACCACTCACAAAGGCCGATCTCAGGCTTCCTAAAGTCTCGGAAGCAAGTAATGCTAGTTACGCACTTCGCACAATATCTGATGAGCCAAGTGGATGCACAGATAATACGTGGACAGCTACCAGCACGACGAACGCGCCCAGCCCCCGAGCCCAGCACACAGCGGTCTGGACTGGCATTGAGATGATCATCTGGGGAGGATCGGATGGATTTACGAACGATTATAATACCGGCGGCACATACAATCCGAGCACCGATACTTGGACGGCGACTAGCCTGATCAACGTACCGTTTGCCCGAAAGCAGCACACGGCAGTGTGGACCGGTAGTGAAATGATCGTTTGGGGCGGCTGGGTCAACGGGGCCCTTTCCAACACCGGTGGGAGTTACAATCCGGCAACCAATAGTTGGATGGCCACGAGTACCGCCAATGCGCCCAGTGGCCGATGGTATACCAGCGCGGTATGGACCGGCAGTGAAATGATTGTGTGGGGCGGCTGGAACCAGGCCTTTTTGAACACCGGTGGGAGATACAATCCTGGGACGGACAGTTGGACGACGATCCCTACGACCAATGCGCCTGATGCGCGATATCTTCACACGGCAGTGTGGACCGGCAGTGAAATGATCGTTTGGGGCGGATCGGATGATACCAACGATTTTAATACCGGCGGCAGATACAATCCGAACACGAACAGTTGGACGGCCACCAGCACGAGTAACGTGCCCACGGGTCGATCACTTTCCACCGCAGTGTGGACCGGCAGTGAAATGATCGTTTGGGGTGGATATTTTGGTGGCGGCAACCCTAGCTATTTAAACAGCGGTGGGAGATACAATCCGACCACGAACAGTTGGACAGCCACTAATACTGCCAATGCACCCTCGGCACGGACCGCCCACACAGCAGTGTGGACTGCCAACCAAATGATTATCTGGGGTGGTATTGGCCTCGATTTTTTCAACACTGGCGGGAGATACAGTTCCGGCACCAACAGTTGGACGGCAACTACCACGACCGACGCGCCCAGTGGCCGATATCTTCCCACCGCATTGTGGACCGGCAGTGAAATGATCGTTTGGGGCGGAGATAATGGCGTCCTTGTCTTTAACACTGGCGGGAAATATTGCGCTCAATCCGGTGCTACACCAACGCCTACTGTGACACCAACTCCGACTGCAACAATCACGCCAACCACAACAACTACTCCAGCACCAACAGCTACAGGCACAGTTTCACCTACACCAACAGCAACCGCTAGGCCGTCGCCAACGCCAAGAATCGCGCCTACACCAAGGCGGCGCCCTACACCGGAGCCGCGCCCGTAGGTTTAGTTGGTCCAGCATTGCATCTAACCCCTATGAAGGGTGTCAAAGATAAGTTTTGGATCGTGGTTACATACGCTTGTTAGGTTTGAGATTGAGTAGTGATTTCTGGAACGCTTCCGCTTCCACTGCTCGCTTTTCTGTTCTTCAGCGGCTGATACTCCTATCCGCGCATGTCGATGTTTTGCGACAGCGCAATGTGACTTATTCCGTCTCGGTGAAGCGGAACGGGGCGCGGTTCAATCTAAAGCGACGGTGCGAGTCGCCGGGCGACGATCGGACTAGGTTAGACGCCGGACACACGCCACGTTCCAAAACTGTTCCCCTCGAACTCAAAACAGTTAAATAGTTAGGCCGAGCTGGGCGGCGGTGTTGCGTCCGGTGTGCACACGCCACAGATCGACCGCCAGATGTCGTGCCACGGCCACAATGGCCTTTTTGCGATGTGCCGGTGGCGCGAGTGCCTTTGGCCAGAACGCTCAAGCGTTTCTTCACCGGCGGATAATTCGGTTGGAACCCCGAAAGCTTTCGGGGCAGGCACATTCCACTAGCGCCGCGCGCAATCGCGGATTACCGCGTTTTGATCACGCTGCCTGGGACACGCTAGTGCCGCTGCTGTGTTCGCCCGGGCACAGACCGGTACGAACTGCTGGCGCGCCGATCAGAGAAGCCTGAGATCTTGCGACCGCGTCGCATATTGCCCAATAAATTTCTCGAAGATTGCAAAAGAGCTAGAAACCGTTCACCCTCGAACTTAAAAGAATAAAAGCCTCTGCATTGCATTTCCCCCGATGCTCTTCTTCGCAAAATCAGACAGTTGTTTTCGAGATATTTGCCTAACGGCTTCGTTGCTGCTGATGGCCTGCGCCGCGAGGGCATTTGCGATTTCCGCGGAATCACCTCCACTCGCTACACTGCAAGTGAACGAGCAAGCCGCTCCGATTGGGATTAGCGCAAATCCTGGCGCTGTCGATCAGGTCACGGGAACTGGACAGGCTGGTGAATGGCTGGGATTCAAAAAAGATTCGGGTGTCTTCCTCGGCGGCGTATGGGCTGCGGACACAAACTATTTAATGTCCGGCGGCGAACAGCCTTATTCCTGGAGTTGGAACAGTTTGCTCATTCTTAATCTGGATCTCGATGCCGAGAAACTCATCGGTTGGAAAGGCGGAAAATTTGGCGTCGATTTTTTGCAATTTGATGGCGAGCCTACGAACGAGCGGGCTGGCAGCGTACAGGGATACAATTCTCTTCCCGGTCCGCCGCCACTGCATCGGTCGGAACTCTATGAGTTATGGTGGCGGCAGGAGCTCTTCAATCGAAGGCTGATTGTCCGCATCGGAAAAACGGTGGCGACCGCTGATTTCAATAATGTCCTGCGCCCCGTTCCAACACAGGACCGATCACTCTCCATTCCATCAGTGTCCGGTCTGATTTTTACTCCGATTTTCAAGAACGCCACCCTGATTGGGGCGATGCCCGGATATTACAACTCTGCCTTCGGCGTGACGACCACGTTTGCGCCGACGAATAACTTCTACCTTTCCTACGGAGTGTACGACGGAAACCTAGCGACAGGATCGCAAACCGGCACGAAAGGGCCGGAGTTTAATGGCTATTATTTCCATATTGGCGAGATGGGCGCGGCTTGGGAGATCGGCAGCGACCATTTGCCGGGCTCATTTGGCATTGGCCTCTGGAATCAGACCGGCCACTTGCGAAAGCGCGATGTCAGCGAATCCGGTGCGGCGGGGGTTTATCTCTTCGGTTCCCAGCGAATCTGGTTTCGTCATCCGGGGAAAGACAACAGCGGCATCTCAGGCTTTTTCCAGCTTGGCGCGAACGACTCGGAAACCCTTCCCATGAATCGATATTTCGGATCAGGCCTGACGGCGTTCGGACTGGTGCCAGGAAGATCGAAGGATTCCGCGGGCGCAGGCATGGCATGTTCATGGCTAAACGGAAACATTTTCGATCGCAGCAGCGAATTGATGTTTCAAGCTTACTATCAGGCCCATCTGATTGGGACCACGTACTTCGAGCCAGTGATCACCTACATCCCCACGCCAGGCGCCAGTCGGGATCTCGATGCCGCGTGGGCAACCACTTTGCGAGTCACCGTTCTCTTTTGAACAATGATGCCCAACCAGCGTCCCTCAGGTCACGTTTATTCACGCGCGAGCACTTGAATTGATCTGAGCGAGCGTGACTCGTTAGGCTCATTTGGTTTCCGGCGTGCATAATCTTCAGGAGTATCCAAATCTTCAGAAACTGCAGGATCTTCCACCGACACCCGAAGGCGTAAAGCTTCGTGCGTCTGGATATAAGCGCGAAGATCAGCAGTGTCGCTTTGAGCCAGCTCGCGGAAATTACTCGCTGGTAAGACGATCGGGTGTCTGGCGCGTCCGTGAAGCGCTGGCTGGCAAATGTGCGCGGGATTTTTCCTGGCAGTGTCGAGCAACAGACGCAACGTCGAAATGTGAATATGCGGCTGGTCGCCAAGAGCAATAACCCAGTGCGTCAATGTTGAAAGCCAACCTGTCCAACGACTCGCTTCCCGCACAGAACTAAACATCCCCAGTTGCGCTGAGGGATTCTCAATCCAGCCCGAACGAGAGAATCCTGCATCTGCCAGAGCTTTTCGTAACAGCTCGTTTGCGGGATCAATGACTGGAGCAATTTGCGCTGCTCCGGCGCTGCGCCATTCATCGAGAAGATGGGTAAGGATCGTTTTGTCACCCCAGGGCAAAAGAAGTTTACATCTGCCCATGCGGGTGGAGGCGCCGGCCGCAAGAATGACGACGCCGAAAACGATCGGGGTTTTTTTCAAGACGAAGTTTTGTGTGTCGATCGGTTCGTTGGCAGGGATTCGCACAAAGGATGCCCATCGGCCCCGCGCAAAACCATGATTACCTCGGCCAGCACACTAACTGCGATTTCTGCCGGAGAATCAGCTCCGATATTGATCCCGAGGGGAGCTCGGACTCGGGCAAGAGCTTTTCGCGAAACACCACGCTTCGATAATTCGTCGAAAACAGTCAGGACTTTTTTCTTGCTGCCAATCATTCCGAGATAACCCATGCCTCCCTTCTCGAGAGCTGCGGCAAGAGCTTCACGGTCGAGATGGTAATTGCGACTGACGAGAACGAGTGCATCGCGCTCAGACCATTGGTGGGAACGAACAAATACTTCCGGCGACGGCTCTGACAAACAGCGAATGGACGAATCGAAGTGTGGCGATCCAAGCAGATCGGCACGGTCATCAAGCACCGTGACTGCAAAACCACATTCCGAAGCGAACTTCGCGAGCGCCTGCGCGCAATGGCCGGCGCCAACAAGACAAAAAAGCGGCGGACGCGGTTGTGGCTCGATGAAAACGGTGACTTCTCCGCCACAGATTGCGCCGAACGATTCCTCGCTCGCTTCGTGCAGAGGATAGGTTTTCAAAACGGGCTTGCCAGTAGTCATAGCCTTGCGCGCCTCCTCAATGACGAGCGATTCAAATTTTCCACCGCCAATCGTTGCCGCGATGCGGCTGTCTTCGAAAACAACCATTTTCGTGCCGGCCTCGCGCGGTGCAGACCCGGTCACCTTTGCAACTGTCACGAGAGCGCAGGCTTCGCCCGCGTTTGAAGCTTCCAGCAATAAACGATGAATGTCTTCGTTCATGTCATTTGGTGAGTTGGCCTTTGCCATAATCCGTGTGCCACGTTTGGGAGACATCGTTCCCATGAAACGGTTTTCCAGAGAAGGGAGATTCCGAGGTATAAATCGCCACGAAAAAGTTGGAGGCGATTGGATTTTCCAATTGATAGGTTTCCAGGAATTTTTTGAAGTCGAAGTTCGTGATCGGCCCGATCACCGGCGCGAAGTCGATTTCCTTCGCCTGCTCGAATAGATAGAGACCGTATCGATCTGAGACCATCGGGATGTGCGGTGCGCGATATGACTGCAAAACTATCGGCTTCCCATTAGCCGGATTTTTGTCGGACTCCGTGTAGCCCCGTCCACGAAGGACGTCACCGGGAATATTTCCAACGATCCAGTGCCGCACCGGGCTGTTCTCGCCCGAAGGAACTGGGTCTGGCCACGAGCCGTTCGCGTTGCCATCAAAATCCAGCATCACTAGCGTGTACAATTTTCCAGCGGCGGCTTTCGTCCAGCGGATAACAGGCGCGTCCGAGATGTCCGATTGCAGGAAGAGATTTCCACCGGTGACGACGCCGCTGTAATGCCCGCCGGCGACGGCGAACTTCACTTCGAGCGGCGGATCGGTGCATTCGTACGCTAACTCCTTCGCCGGTAACAGGGCGGGAATTCCAAGCAGGCCATAAAAAATTAGAGCCGCCGCGCGCGCGATTGGTGAGAGCATCATTTGCATCCTGGCTCCGGAGCGATTTCGCCAAGCGCGCGAACCGTCACCAGGCTGGCGTCTTGGGTTTTCGCGAGGAACAGGTTCATCGTCGTATGGTGGTTTTTTCCGATCGTAACGGTGCCGGTTGGCGAATCCATCGTCATTCCTTCGAGAGCGTCGATCATCGATTCCTTGTCGATTTTTCCTGCTTTCTCGAGCGCGGCTTTCATCGCCATTAGCGCGTCGTAGTGCGTCATGACGTAATTGGAGACCGTCGTGTCAGCGTCAGCTTCGCCTTTGGCTTTTGCTACAAATGCCTGAGCCTTTGGCGCATCGCTCGAAGCGACAAACGGCACGACGACGAACATGTTCTGTCCTTTACCGTGGAACACGGAAAGATCGGTCTCGGACAGGCCGAGAAATGCGACAGTGGTGTTTCGGAAGAGCCCGAGGTCATCGGCCTGCGGAATAAAATTCAAGCCGTCACCCTTTAACGCGAACAACAGCACTTTCGGTTTCGCCGCAGCGATGCGTGCAATCAACGGCGCGAAATCCTTTTCGTTTCCGGTGGTGAATTCTTTGCCCACAACGCGGCCGCCGAGTGTGGCGATGATCGGCTCGGCGGCTTCAAACATCTTGCGCGGCCAGGCGCGATCGGCTCCAAGGAGGTAGTAGGTGTTGCCGAACGTCTCATTCATGTACGGCAGCAATTGTGCGAGTTCCTGATTCGGAACCGTGCTAAACACAAAAACATAGCGGCTGCACGCGCCTCCCTCATAGTTCGTGGCGTAGAGGAGCGGTGTCTTCGCGCGTTCGATCTCCGGTTTAATAGCGTTAAGATTTCGTGACGTTATTGGACCGATGATCGCAAGCACGTGATCGCGCTCGATCAGCTTGCGTGTCGCAGTGACTGCGGCGTCCGGATTCGTTTTATCATCTTCGTAAACGATTTCTACCGGCCGGCCGAGAATGCCACCCGCGGCGTTGATTTCCTTAGCCGCTAGATCGAGCCCGAGCTTCGCCTGCCGCCCGTACAACTCCACACCACCGGAGAACGGCAGCACCGCACCAATCTTGATTGGTACGGCGGTGTCAGTGGAGGAATTCGCTGCCGACGCGCTGGAGGCAAACAGCGTCAGCGCAAGCAGGCACGGGAATCTGATCATCGGAAATTAATTTTGACCGTCAGGCCTTCAGAAGCGCGCTCTTCCGCAGATGCTCCAAGGACGCGGCAGTGTGAAAAACACAATCGTGTCAATTTACTTGGGCTGACTAGCTGGGTTCGGCATCGCGGAAGGCCGAGCGATTTGAGTTGCTGCGAGCCGCCATTGTCCATCCTGACGTACTAACACTCGTGTGAAAAACATTTGCACCGGTGCGATATTTGGTCTGCTCCTTTGCGAGGTGCCCTGGCTGACGATCACATCCGGAGCGACGGCCTGCGAAGTGAGCGACGTATCCTTGAGCTTTTCACCCGCGGGGAGATTGGCCATAAGCCGGACGAGCGCAGCTTCGATGTTGGTGCGTCCCTGCACGACATCGCCCCATTCATTTTGCAGCGTGGCATTCTCGGTTAGCAAAGCAGACATTCCCTTCGCATCCCGGCGGTCGAAAGTGTCGGCGTAGGCATCCTGGAACTTGAGAATGATTGCGTCGGTTTCGCTTTGTGGGAGAAAGGCGGTTTGCGCATGAGTGACAGGAATAGAACCTGTCATGGCGAGCGCTACAGCGAGGACGAATATTTGAGGTTTCATCAAGGCTTCAGAAGTCCAGCCTTGTGCAGATCCTCGAAAGACGTCGGGCCTTTGTTTCCCCTTGGGTCCGTCTTCCACGGCCACTCGGTGCTGTTGAACGAGACGAGCGGCGGAAGAATCGCTTTCTTGCCGAGCTTTGCCATTTCCTTCTCGATGGCCGCACGTCCGCCGAACCCAAGTAATTCGAAATCCATTAAGCGTTCGTTGTTGAAAAACACCTTGCCAAGCGCGCGATCGGAAAGGATGCGAGCGAAGGCCGTCATCATGAGTTCCGGCGTGGTTTGAAAATCCGTAGTTTCCAACAGCAGCAGACGATCGTTTATGGCTTCTGCGCCCATGAATTGAACCAGAACACTGAAGAGAATGTTATTCTGGCGGGCGACGTAAATGGAGTTGGCCAGCGCGTACGTGTGATTCCAATCGTCCCCGAGCTGTTGTTTCCAGTCGGTAAGAACCTTAAACCAATGAGCAACCTGGTTGGAAGATGCTATCGCAATTAATTTTTCCAGGTTTGGTTCAACATTGCGTGCGTACGTTTCCACGTCCTGGTAGGTGTAGCTGCCGTTCTTCAGACAATTATCCATGAATTCCAGCACCTGGCGCAGGGTGTCTTGCAGGAGGGCCTGCTCTCCCTGGTTCACGGCCAGATCAACGATGGCGTCCTTGGCCGTCTGTACCTCGGTTCTGTAACTCTTCATCAAAGGCACCCAAGACTGATCCTCCTTGGAATTTGCGATGTAGGGAGCGACACATGCATATGTCGCCATGGCGCAATGTCCCACGGACTTCGCCGCCTGGTAGATCACCGGCACGGACGGCGCTTCGATTGGCTCCTGCCCGGGCTTGTAAAGGATAAAGCGGCCGCCCTTGCCGCTAAATAATGCCATTATCAGCGGCACACGCGCGCGGATGTTTTTCTGATAAACCTCCAGCGAGTTATCGTAGATGTTGAACATGGAATGGTTCAATTGATAGACGGCATCAAAGGCGCGCTTTTCCTTGGGCGACGGGGGAGCGGCTTTGAGGACGATTTCCTTTAAGAAGTCGGGCGTCACGGGATCGGCGGCCGGCGCTGTTGCGATGCAGGCCAGCGAGAGGGCGGCCGCAGTGAGAATGTTGGATTGTGTTTTCATAATGTTCGGTGGGTGGATGTGCGTGGGTTTATGTTGAAAAATGGGACGTGGTAACCGCGGGCGGCGTGGGGTCGATTCACCAGGGGAGAAGTTGCCAAAGCGCGGCGACTTCTAGCGCGAAAAGGAAGATAAGAATGGCCACGCCTTTGGCCGTGACGCGGAATGTCGAGGCGTTCTTGGGAAAAAGCCACCAACCGAACCAGCGGACGAAGGGCGGCATGGTAATAAAGCTCGTGGCGGCGACGCTCAGGGAATTCCCGATGAATGTCGCAAGCGAGGCGTGCAGCCCGAGCGCGCTCAGCACCGGGTTAAGAAATCGCAACTCCAACATGACGACTGGAAAAAGCCCAAGCAGAATGAGCATGGCTGTTTTCCAATTCGGCGGGCCTTTGCCGGTGACCGGATCGATCGGCACCCATCCGGGAAATGCGGTCGCCAGATGTGTCAACTGCTCGTGCTCGATAAAAGCTTTCGACTCCTGCAACAGATTTTTGCGCTCCGGAGCATTCATCCACGCCTCGAGCTGCGGCGCGCTTTTGAAGCGAATGATCGTCGTCCACATGCCCTCCTTTTCCTCTGGAGGCTGCAGAAACATGCCGCGGTATCCCGGGTACCGAGCTTGCGCCGCTTCAATGCGCGTCGTCCACTCGCGGTAGGCATCCTCCATCCCGGGCTTGATTCTTGAAAAGACAACTTCTGTGACGTCGCCAGACGTTTGCGCGCCCGCCTCGCTACCTTGGACGACTTCGCCAAAGTTCCCGTCTTCGAAAAGAGGTTTTCCTTCCGCAACGATCTTTCCGTGTTCCTTCGACTGCTGCCAGGCCGCGAGATCATCCGCGCTTCGGAAGTTGATCACGATCGTCCATCCATTTGAACCGTTGGCGCCGGGCATCATATCGCTGCTGACGTAGCCTGGAAATTTGCCGATGACCATGTCGTGGCGTGCCTTCCACTCGACGAACTCCGCATCTCTGCCCTGACGAACACGGGCCGTCGCAACTAGGACCGCGGGACTGCTCATTGTGCCTGATTGAGCTGCGCGAAAATTCGGTCAGCGCTGAATGGCAAACTCTCGAAGCGGATGCCTGTTGCGTCGGCAAGTGCGTTGCCGAGCGCCGGTGCGACCGGAATGATCGGCGTCTCGCCGGCGGATTTCGCGCCGAGGGGACCGTAACGATCGTACGTGTCCGCGAAGAAAATCTCAGTTCGCGGAATGTCGGCAAAGGCGGAGATGCGGTAGTTACGCAAAGTCGGATTCACCATTCTCCCGTGCTCATCGAAGACCATGCGCTCGAACAGCGATGTGCCGATGCCTTGCGCGACTGCGCCTTCTATTTGTCCGCGGCATTGCATTGGGTTGAGAATCGTTCCGACATCCGCCGCATGAACGCTTTGTAGAATGCGAATTTCGCCAGTGATCCGGTTCACAGCGATCCTTAAGCCATGAACATTGAAGCACGTCGTACGCGGCGAACCGTAAGCCTTGCGCATCACGCTCATCTTATGCCGCGCGTCAGGCACTGATTCGAACAGCTCGGACAGTGCAATTTTTCGCGCGCCGCATTCCACTGCGTCATCTACCAGACGGCACTGCTCGAGCGGAGTG
>JBJMXF010000101.1:0-55098 GCA_045809725.1 Candidatus Udaeobacter sp.
ATCGCGCTCGTCATGCACACCGGCGCAGCCATCGGGGCGCAGATCGGCGTGGTCGCTACGCAATATTTCACGGGTCCGAAGATCCGTCTGGCTTTTGTGCCGCTGCCGTTGATCGGTGCGGCGATAGTCATCTACACGCTCGTGACCGGCCACAAGCTCTAGCTATGAAAGTTTTGATTTGCAGTGACGGCACACCCTCCGCGCAAACCGCAATCGACCTCGTAGGATTGTTGGCCGGTCCGCTCACAGCCGAGACCACCCTTTTGGGAATCGCAGAAAGATCGGAAGACGAGCAACCCCTGCGCGAAGCGCTTGATACGCAGGCGCAATCGCTCCGGCAACGCGGCGTATCGCCGAACATCGTCGTCCAGTTCGGTGAGCCGGTCTTGCAAATTGTCGAGCGAACCTCGAAGAGCAAATACGACCTCGTCGTCATCGGCGCGCGCTGGACGGGCGCCGTGGGACATTATTGGCGATCAAAGAGAACTTACGAAGTCATTAAGGCGATTCAGCCTCCGGTGCTGGTGGCTATCGGCGAACGCAAAGAATTCAAGCGGTTCGTGGTTTGCACAGGCGGAAAAGAATTCATCGAGCAAGCGGTGAAATTCACTGGCCAGCTCGCCGCGGCGGTAGGCGCATCCGTGACTTTGCTGCATGTGATGGCTGAGCCGCCCGCGATGTACGCCGATCTGGTGCGAATGGAAGAAAATGTTGATCAATTGCTCCAATCAAAGTCTGAGCTAGGAACCAATTTGCGCCGTCAAAAACGGGAGCTTGATCGGCTGGGCGTCCCTGCTGAAGTGCATCTCAGGCATGGCATCGTGATCGATCAGGTCTTCGAAGCAGCCCGCGAAGGCAATTGCGATGTGATTGTAACCGGCACGTCGCAGGCGCGCGGCATGTTTCGACACTACATCATGGGCGATTTAACGCGGGATATTTTGAATCGATCGAATGTGCCCGTCCTCGTCGCCCGCGCCGGCCAGCCCAAACCAGCTCGAACACTCTGGAAGGCCGTCAGAGGATTGCTTGGCAAGGCGTAGGAGTCAATCAGGCATCCTGGTTGATTCGTCATGCACGCTTCGAGCCTGCTGACGCTGCAGCCATCCTAGGTGTGTTACGTTTCGCGGTGCACGCACCGCAACAACCAATTCCGCGCGGATCCAGGGTGCGTCGCTGGCTCGGGCACCTGTTCAGGGAATGGACAATCGAAAGCTGGCGGCGAATCGCGCCGGCCTTTGCGAAACCCACACCATCGAAATGGAGCGATGCGCAGGTGACACTTGCGTGGCTAGGCCACTCCACGGTGCTCATCAATTTTTTCGGTGTCACAATACTCACGGACCCGGTCCTCTTTCCGCGAGTCGGAATTCGTTTGCCGGGCATCACCATTGGTCCGAAACGCCTGACCGCGCCTGCGCTCAATTTTCACGACCTGCCGCATATCGATCTAATCGTTCTTTCGCATGCGCACTTTGATCATTTCGATCTGCGAACACTCCGTTGTTTCGATGAGACCACACGTGTGATCACTGCGCGCGCGACGAGTGAGCTATTGAAGCGAACGCGCTTCTCCGACGTCACTGAACTTGACTGGGGCGAAACCAAGATGTTCACCACTGCTGCGGGCGAAATGGTAGTCGCCGCATTTCCGGTGAAACACTGGGGAGCGCGCACGCAGCATGATACTCATCGCGGTTACAACGGATATCTAATGGAACGAAGGGGACACCGGATTATTTTCGCCGGCGACACCGCAATGACCGACAGCTTTGCAGCCCTGCGGCGACACGGCCCAATCGACATCGCAATCGTGCCTATCAGTGCGTACAATCCGTGGATCCAATCGCACAGTACGCCCGAGCAGGCAGTCCAGATGGCGAATGCTGCAGGCGCCCGATTCGTTGTGCCGGTTCACCACCAGACGTTTCGCCTCAGCTTTGAGCCCTTCCGCGAACCGATCCAGCGCTTCGAGGCCGCGTTACGTAAAACTCCCGAGCGAATTGCGCTGCGGGAAATTGGCGAGACCTTCGTGCTGCCGTGACGCAGACAATCGTGTCTGCGAAGTTCGGAGTTCTGCGTTCACGCGGCCTGCACGTGCGCGCCATCGTTGCCGGCTAAAGGCGGAACTCCAAACTCGCACACAGGATTGTCGCCTTCACTCGCTTGCTCGCGCCCCCGCTGGATGCAATGTTTTGCGCTTCGCGCCGACGTAGCTCAGTTGGTAGAGCAACGGTTTCGTAAACCGTAGGTCACGGGTTCGAATCCCGTCGTCGGCTGTTACAGCAACAGACCCCAGGAAAGAAGCGCGGACGCATCGCGCCAGATCTTGCTGGAGCTGTCGCCCAGCACAACAGCGATTACATCTTTGCCAGGACGCGTTCCGCTTGCGATCAGGCATTTGCCCGCACCGTCGGTGTAACCCGTCTTCATGCCGTTGCAGTAAGGCACCCGTCGTAAAAGTTTGTTTGTGTTTTCAAGCTCGCGCGTGCGCCCATTCGAATAGCGGAAGACAAGCTGCGGAAGACAAACGATGGAGCGAATAGTCGGATTGGCGTAAGCAGCGCGCGCGATGAGGGAGAGGTCGCGGGCGCTCGAATATTGTCCGGGCATCGGCAAACCATTCGGATTCATAAAGTGCGAATGCACGGCTCCGAGTTGCACCGCGCGTCTATTCATCACCTGGGCAAATGCCTCCACGCTGCCGGCGTTGTCTCGAGCCAGACACCGTGCAACATCATTGGGACTCTTCACCAACAACGCCCGCAAAAGATCTATGCGCTGATAAGTCTCGCCCGATTTGATTCCCAGCTTTACCGGATCGCACATTGTATCTACCGATTGCACCGTCACCGGCTGATCGAGAAAACCGGTCTCTGCGACGATCAGCGCAGTCAGCAATTTTTGCGTGCTCGCAGCTTGTCGTACCTGATCGGCATTTTTTTCATACAAGATCCTGCCGCTATTGGCGTCGACGACGATCACTGAAGCCGCGCTAGTCTTCGGTATGCCCTCAGGCGTGAACTCGGTAGGCGCGGCAATTGTGTCCGGCTCTTCTTTCGATTTTGCGCGCGACCGGTGCGACCGGGCATGACTCGATTTTGATTTCTTCGCTTTCGGAGCATCGGATTCGTCCTCGTCATCCGAAGCTTTTTGCGTTACGGCCTTTGCTTTCCGAACAGGCCCGTTAACACCGCTCGGCCGCACGATATCAGAATCAACGATGTCCTGCGCCCATCCGCTCAGCGCTGAGCTCAGGATCAAAACGCAAAGAAACCAAATGCGATTGCGCCAAATCATGGACGGGAAATTACGGACAAAACGTGCGCCTGCGCAAGTGCCAGCGCTGCATGTGCCTAGCCGTGTTAGCGTTCAGCAGGTTGTTATTAGCTATTGTGTGCTACCGCGCTCGATGAGTTCGACCTCGTAGCCTTCGGGGGCGTCAATGAAAGCAATTCTGCCGCCGCTTGCCGAATGTGGTCCGTCGGACAACGAATGGCCTTTTGCCGCGGCGTGTTTAGCGAACTTGTCCAAATCGTCGACTTCAAATGCGAGATGCGTCAGATCGGGCCCGACGACAATCGGGCCGCTCTCGTCGAATTTGCATATTTCAATTTCCTCATCGCTGCCTGGCGCTTTGAGGAAGACAAGTTGTGACCCACGTCCGGAGGTATGGCGACGAACCTCCTGAAGGCCCAGGACCTCTTTGTAGAACGAAGTCGTCTTTTCCAAGTCATGCACGCGATAGCGCGTGTGCAGTAATTTCTTGACCATGGTCGTATCTTATTGCTTGAGCGGGTCGATTCAAACAGCCCCTCTGGACAAAGGCGCCAAAACGGCTTCATTGCGCTTCTCGCGAAGTTCACCGGGCTCGGAGCCGCGGTGTTAATGAGAGTCCACGACCCCACTGGTTTGTTGTCGTGTCGAGCGAAGTCGGGACATCTCTAGCTGAGGTCTGAAATTCGAGAGATTTCTCGCCTTCGGCTTCGCTCGAAATGGCAGCAGCACAGTTATGAAAAAAATCGGAATACTTTTTGGACAGGAACAGAGTTTTCCGCCCGCATTTGTCGATCGGGTGAATCAAAAAACCGGCGGCAAAGACATTGCTGCGGAGTTTGTGAAGATCGACAAAGTGATTCAGGGCGAACCGTGCGGATACGACGTAGTGATCGATCGAATTTCGCAAGACGTGCCGTTCTATCGCGCGTGGCTCAAGAACGCCGCCCTAACCGGCACCGCCGTGGTGAACAATCCGTTTTGGTGGAGCGCGGATGAAAAATTTTTCAATAACGCGCTATCGACCAAAATCGGTGTCGCTGTTCCGCGAACAGTGTTGCTTCCATCGAATCAGCCGCCGCCAGATACCAACAACAAATCATTTCGAAATCTCGGCTACCCTCTCGATTGGGAAGGGATTTTCGACTACGTCGGCTGGCCCGCGTTTTTCAAACCGTTCGCCGGCGGCGGTTGGAAGAACGTCTATCGACTGCACAATCGCGAGGAATTCTTTCGCGCCTACAACGATACGGGAGAGTTGGTGATGATGCTGCAGGAGGAAGTCAAGTTCGACATGTATTTCCGCTGCTATTCGATTGATCAGCGTCACGTCCGGGTCATGCCGTACGAGCCACGGAATCCGTTCCATTTGCGGTACCGAACGGAGTGGCACGCGCCCAAGGATATTCTGCAAAACGTCGAGGAGGGCGTTCTCCGCTTGAATCAATATCTTGGTTACGACCTTAACACCGTGGAATTCGCGATTCGCGACGGCGTGCCCGTCGCGATCGATTTTTGTAATCCCGCACCGGATTGCGAAGCGCAGTGGATTGGCGAACACAATTTCGAGTGGGTAGTGGAAGCGGTCGCTGAAATGGGCATCCGCAAGGCGCGCGAGCACGTTCCCGATCGGGATAACCTAAGCTGGGGCAAGTTCATGCATGCAGCGGTCACGCGACGTTCCCTCGGCGAACTTGCCTGAGAGGCCCGTCATTCTGAGCCGGAGCGAAGCGGAGTCGAACAATTCCGCGATTCTAGCCATAAGTTTACCAAGAGATCGCTCGACTGCGCTTGGGATGACAGTGCGTCGTTTTTGAGGGACATTTCGTAGCCGCCATCAATTGCATGAAGGACCACACATTCACTCTGGGAATCGAAGAGGAGTTCGCGATTATCGATCCGGAGACGCGGGAGCTGCGCTCGCATATTCATGAAATTCTCGAAGGCGGAAAAATCACACTCAAAGAGCAGATCAAACCGGAGATGCACCAGTCGGTGGTTGAACTGGGCACCGAGATTTGCGATTCCATTGGTTGTGCGCGCGATCACGTCACAGCGCTGCGCACCAAACTGGCGGAGTTGGCTGGGCGCAGCGGATTAAAAATTGCGTCCATGGGGACGCATCCATTTTCGCACTGGCGCGATCAACTCATCACTGAAGGCGAGCGTTACCAGGAGATCGTTAAGGACATGCAGTCGCTCGCCCGCGCGAATCTGATTTTTGGATTGCACGTGCACGTCGGCATTCCCAACCGGGAGACGGCAATCCACGTGATGAATCAGGCCCGCTATTTTCTGCCGCACATATATGCGTTGTCCGTCAATTCACCGTTCTGGGTGGGTCAAAACACGGGACTGAAAGGTTACCGCCTGAAAGTATTCGAGCGGTTCCCCCGCACCGGCATCCCTGATTCCTTTGAGTCGCTGTCTGAATATGAGGATTACTGCAAGCTGCTGGTTAAGACCGGTTGCATCGACAACGCCAAAAAGATCTGGTGGGACATTCGGTTGCATCCGTTCTTCGACACGCTGGAGGTGCGCGTGTGCGACGCGCAATCGCGCGTGGACGACACGCTGGCGATTGCGGCACTTATCCAGGCCATAATTTCAAAGCTTTTTAAACTGTTGCACCAAAACATCACGTTTCGGATTTATCGGAGGCGTCTTCTTGATGAAAACCGCTGGCGCGCCGCGCGCTACGGCATCGAAGGAAAAATGATCGACTTCGGCAAGGAAGCCGAAGTGGACGAGCGGAGTCTATTAAACGAGCTGCTGGACTTCGTGTCGACCGAGGTTAAGGAACTCGGCAGCGAGAGAGAAATGGCGCATATCGAGCGAATTATCAGCGAAGGCACCGGAGCGGACCGGCAGCTTGCTACGTGGGAACACACGCACGACATGAAATCAGTCGTCGATCACATCGTCGTGGAAACGTACGAAGGTTTGTCGTTGCCCCCGGTCTAGTCGTCCGACTGGCAGTCGGCTTCACACAAACGCATTGGACGTTCACAGCGCCTTGTAATCCACGGAAATCGTCCGGTAAACGAGGTTATCGTGTTGCGCTGAGAAATAATACAGCTCGAGCATCGTTGTGCCGACCATCCATTGATATCCAACCAGTGTTTGGATCACGTCGGTGTCGTGGTCTCGAGAACGTGACACCAGTTTTCCAGTGCCGTATTTTTCATCGAAGTATTTCCGAATTTCTCCCATCCGAGTGTTGTAACGTTCGATCGACCACTCGGGATATTCGTACTGCAGCTCTACCGCCACGAGTGCTCTCTCCTTGAATGTAAACACCGTCCGTTTGAGTCCGGGATGAATCAGTCCCTCCACAGTCCAGACCTCGCGGTTCTCTTTCTTTTCACGCGAAACTAATTTGGCTTTCGCGCCGTGCAGCACTGCCTCCACACGCGCCATCGAATCGTTCCACCGAAACCCGAACGGCGGCACCAATTCATCAGCGGCACGCGAGCGTTCCGCGAAAAAAACAAAAAAGGTGCTCAGACCAATTAAAAACAATTGGCGGATCATCAGCTGGTTCCGACGAGTCACGTACATCGAAACGTGCCCGGTGGTATTGGTATCGTTTGCCTGCATCTACAACTTCGTGAGCGTTTACGCTTCGCTCGCAGAGGCGAGAAATTGCGCGCACAGACGAGTGCGGTCAACTGGGGATGCGCAGCGAATGCAGCAGCGAAGCCTTGGTTGCGGCGATTCAAAATCCCTTGCGACTGACGCTCGGAATTTCTTCAAGACATTGTTTTTTATTCTCGCGACGAGACGCGCGGTTCGTTTTCGCAGTCAAGAGAATTTTTTTGTCGTAATTGAAAATAAAATTCATTTTTTTCTTGTCGCTTTCGCAGCTGATTTCTAGTCTCAAGCCCGCTGGCGAGGACGACCACAAAGCGTGTGTGAATAAGTTGTGAACATGTTTGATAAATTTCCAGCAGCACGAATGAACAACAGTAAAAGTTTCGCGCGAGAACAATTAATTACGCATGCGCGGGAACGTTTTGGTAGACGCACACTAGACGCCCACTCGAGCTGTTTTCCCTCGTATTTACGTCTTTTTGGCATTTGTTTTGACCTGTCGATTTCCGAATCATCCTCGGGAACAGCTCGATTATTCGCCGGGTGCTATGGGCGATCTCCCACGCTACAGGCCCATGTGGCGTTTCTGTAACACTGTTAACAACTTCTCCATGGACAAGAAATGCGCGCAGCTATGGCAGCGATTATCGGCTGCTCTCAAGCCACAGATTAGCGCGGATAGTTTTAAACGCTGGTTTTCTACGGTCGAGCTGCTGGAGGCAAAGGACAAATCCATCACGCTCACGGTTCCAAACAACATTTACCAGCTTTGGATCGAGAGTAATTACATGCCGGCATTGCAGAATGCGATCACCGTCACGTTTGGCGGTCCGCGTTTGGTGAAGTTTTGCGGCCCTTCGACGGCTGCCACGCAAACATCTGCAGAAGATTCCGTCAGGATCAAAGAAGCGTTACCTGCGCCTCAAGTTGAGCCGCGGCTAGGCACAACTGTTCCGGGACTCAATCCGCGAAACACATTCGAATCGTTCGTCGTCGGTCCGAATAACGAAATCGCACACGCAGCCAGTCTTGCCGTCGCGCAGGCACCAGCCCGCACGTACAATCCTCTCTTTGTTTACGGTGGTGTGGGTCTGGGCAAGACCCATCTCATGCAAGCCATCGGCCAATTCGTTTGGGCGAAAAGAAAAAACATGAAGGTGCTCTACGTCTCGAGCGAGCTGTTCATCAACGAGTTCATCGACGCGATCCAGCACAGTAATCTGGTAAAATTCCGGAAGCGTTATCGCCAGGCCGACCTCCTTTTGATCGACGACATTCAATTTCTCGGTGGTAAAGAGCGATCGCAGGAGGAATTTTTCCATACGTTCAACACGCTCTTTGACGGACATAAACAGATCGTGCTGTCCAGTGACCGGCCCGCGTCAGAAATATCGAATTTGGAACATCGCCTCGTGTCGCGGTTTGAATGGGGTCTAACCGCCGAGCTTCAGCCGCCTGCCATCGAAACGCGCCTCGCCATTCTGCGAAAAAAGGCGGACGCCATGCAGATCAAATTGCACGAAGACGTTTTTCAATTCCTCGCCACCCGTATCCGAACGAATGTGCGTCGGCTGGAGGGCGCGCTCATGCGTGTTGCTTCGTTTGCGTCACTCAGCGGCAGGGAACTGACCAACGAAACGGTGGAACATTTGCTAAAGGACATACTTCAAGAAGAAGGACGGCAATCGATCACCATCGAACAAATTCAGCGGCGGGTAGCCGAACATTTTGACGTGCGTCTTGCCGACATGACCAGCAAGCGCCGTCCGGCCAGCATAGCTTTTCCACGACAGGTCGCGATGTATCTGGCACGCGAACTCACCAAGGCATCTTTGAATGAAATAGGCGACGCATTTGGCGGGCGCGACCATGGGACCGTGCTGCACGCCTGCAAGCTGGTGAAGAAACGAATAGCCGAGCAGGACAACATTCGCCAGACGATCTCGTACATCGACAGCTCGCTCCAGCGGTGATGTGCAGCTTGTCATTCCGAGCGGAGCGGAGCGAAGCCAAGGAACCCCGTTGCAATACCGAAAACTTTGCGGCGCGGTCGCTCGACTTCGCTCGGGATGACGATGACAGATTGCGGTTGCCGAATAAAATCGAAGGCTTTACATCTTAGGCCTGCTTTCTGGTCACCATGAAATTTAGCGTTACCAAGGAAAAACTGCTCGAAGCCCTTCAACAGGTGCAAAACGTGGTAAGCACCCGCACCACCCTGCCTATTCTTTCCAACGTTTTGCTACAAGCTAACGAGAGTGAATTGCATCTGACGACCACCGATCTGGATGTTGGCGTGCGCGGCACCTGCGAAGCTCACGTAGACAAAGCAGGAGCGACGACGCTACCTGCGCGGCGTGTTTTCAACATCATCCGCGAACTGCCGTCGAGCGAGATTCAGATTGATGTCGACGGAAAAAATGCTGCGTCAATCCGTAGCGGCCAAAGCTTCTTTAAGATTCTCGGTCTGCCAGAGGACGAATTTCCGCCGCTTCCTAAATTCGAAGACGCCAAAGTTGTCACCATGCGGCAAAAAGATTTGCGGGACGGTTTGCGCAAAACTTCCTACGCGATTTCTACCGATGAAACCCGTTACGTGCTAAACGGCGTCCTGTTCAGTTTCAAGGAGAACAAGGTCACATTGGTAGCCACGGATGGGCGGCGCCTGGCCATGGCGGAAATTGAACTGGAATTCCCGCGAAGCCACGAATCGGACCTGATTATTCCCACCAAAGCGGTCACAGAATTGCAGCGTCTGCTTACCGATGACGGTGACGTGAAGGTGAGCATGAGCAATGGCCAGATTGCATTCGATCTCAACAAAACGCTGCTCGTCTCCAAATTGATCGAAGGCAATTACCCGAACTATCGCCAGGTGATTCCGGGCGAGGCGAAAGAGCGCGTAAAACTCGAGCGCGAAATGTTTTTAAATTCACTGCGGCGCGTTTCGCTTCTGGCCAGTGACAAATCGCACTCGGTGAAACTGAATTTCAGCAAGAACAATCTCGATATTACCGCGAACACGCCTGAGGTCGGGGAAGCGAAAGAGTCGCTGGCAGTGCCGTACAAGGGACGTGAGTTTTCCATCGCGTTTAATCCAGAATTTCTCATGGCCCCGTTGCGTGCGCTCACGGAGGACGAAGTGTTTCTTGATCTGATCGATGAGATGAGCCCTGGCGTTGTGAAAATTCAAACGCCATTTCTCTACGTCATAATGCCGATGCGCATCAGCTCCTGAAACGCGCCATCGATCCTCAACACACCCTCTGCTGTGGTGTGCGCTGTCCTCAGCGCATCCTGTGAACAACGCATCTCCGCTGAGGCCAGCGGACACTACAGCCGCTAGCGCGAATGATGACGCGGCTTTCTAATAGCTTCCGTCTCGGCTCACAAAACGCGGCGCTGCGGCATCGCGGATTGAACCATCATTAATTCGGTGACGTTCTCTGGCGTGAGCAAACCGACCAGCCGTTTCATGCGATCGACCACGGGCACGGCTGGGCAATCAGACTCCTGCATAATCCGAAAGGCATCCTCGAATCGTGTGCCGGTTGTGACGGTTGGAATGTCGCGCCGCATCACGTCACCGACACGAAGCGCGGGATTGTTTTTGCGCAACGCTGAGATGAGATCGTGACGGGTTAATAATCCGGCAACGTTCCCGGTTTCGTCCATGACCGGAAAATCGTGCTGCGAAGTGGCAAGCAACGCGTCCACTGCTTCTTCGAGCGTCGCATCTGCTGCCAGCGTACGGAACTCGCGCACCATTGCGCTGGAAACCGGAAACCTGCGCGAGACATCTTTCATCTGCGCCAACGCTGCCTCTTGCGATGCGCCGATGTAAACGAACAGCGCAACAAAGATTAACATAAACCAATTGGGATTGATCAAACCGATGAAGCCGAACACGAACGCAAATCCCTGTCCAACAGTCGCCGCGACCTGCGTGGCACGCACATAACTCATACGCGTGGCGAGAAGGGCGCGTAACACCCTGCCTCCATCCATGGGAAAGGCCGGCAGGAGATTAAACAGAAGCAACACAATGTTCATTGTGAATAGGAGATCAGGAATGCTGGTCTCGGTGGTTGGCGGATAATCCCACGAACCACCGCCGATAAACGCCCCTACCGCGATCAGTGCGGTCACAGCCGGACCAGTTGCCGCGATGACGAGTTCCTGCACCGGCTCATCCGGAATACGTTCCAATCGCGCCACACCGCCGATGGGCAAGAGCGTGATGTCAGGCGTGTTAATTCCGAAAGCTTTGCCAGCCAAAGCGTGCCCGAATTCGTGCAACACTACGCATGTAAACAACAACAGAATGAACAAGACCCCGCCGACCGCTGCGGACGACCCGCCCTGCGTATAATAGGCAAATGCGATCCAGGCGATCAGCAGCAGAAACGTGATATGAATCCGCAATTGGATGCCCGCCACACGAAGGATTGGAATCGACCAGCCCATGCAAATCAGTGTCCTCTCTGATTAAATCGCGCGCTAGCGTTGTTTTCACAGTTCAATTAACTCCATGCAGCTTTTTGACGTTGCGATCGTCGGCGGCGGGCCCGCCGGATCGAGCTGCGCCGCGTTTTGCGCGATAGCCGGTTTGCAATCGCTGGTGCTCGAGCGGGAAACATTTCCACGTGAGAAAGTATGCGGCGATTGCTTGAATCCGTCGTGCTGGCCCGTCTTGCAGCGGCTCGAGCTCGCGGAGCGAGTAAGAGATTTGCGGCATTCGAAATTATCTACAGTCGAGTTCATCTCGATCGATGGGCGCGGAGTGACTGTTCAACTTCCATCAGGCGTTAATGGCGAGATTTCGGTGAAACGCAGCCTCTTTGATGATCTGCTTTTAACACGGGCTCGGGAGCTCGGCGCGAATGTTCGCGAACAAACTACTGTGACTGGGTTACACAGAAGCGACCATTGGGACATTGAAACTGCTTCCGGCGATTTTTTTCAGGCTCGCATATTGATCGGCGCCGATGGACGCAACTCGACTGTGGCGCATTTGTGCAATTTGTTGCCCCGTCCTGCGCGCGAACGTGTGGCATTACAGGCGCATATCCCCCTGCCGCGAGACTTTGGTAACCGCATCGTTTTACAGTTTCTGCACGAAGGTTATTCCGGCCAGGCTTCAGTAAATGAGACTCAGTTGAATCTCTGCTTGGTCGGCACGCCACCGACAATTTCCAAATTGCGTAGATGGGCAGAACGCCAATTTCACCTGCCGGCCGATCAAACCTGGCGTACGATCACGCCCTTAACGCGTGCGCCAGTTCCTTCCGCTCATGAAAATCTGTTTTTCATCGGAGACGCTGCGCGCGTGGTCGAACCATTCACAGGCGAAGGAATTTATTACGGGCTGCGCTCGGGCGAACTAGCCGCGAACGCGGTGGCGAAAATTCTTCGCAGCGACGAGCGGAGCTCTGCTTTGGGCGAATTCGGTAGCGCTTACGCCCAAATGTATCGCGGACGTTTATGGATTAATCGCCTCGCACGCGCGGCTGTTTTGCGGCCGCAACTCGGCTCGTTTCTTGTTCATGTTGCGCGACTTCGTCCTGAAATTCTAAAGCTTCTGACCGGGAGGATCGTTGAGAAGCTGTAGGGGAAACTGACAGTTTGCCGTGTGGCCGCGTTCTTGGGAAGCTGTCAGCTTCCCCTACAGAAGCGGCGTGTGCCGTCGTCAAAGGAGGCTTGCCTCGCCGCTTTCACGGTGTTCGCCATCAGCATTGCAATGGTCATGGGACCAACGCCCCCTGGCACGGGTGTAATCGCGCTCGCCTTTTTTGACACCTCTTCAAATGAAACGTCGCCCACCAACCGGTAGCCACGCTCGTTTGCGGCGTCTTCGACACGATTAATTCCGACGTCAATAACCACAGCGCCTTCGCGAATGTGATCGGCCTTTAAAAATTCTGCTCGTCCAATCGCCGCAACAACAATGTCGGCCGAACGCGTAATCTGCGCGAGATTGCTACTGCGCGAATGCACAACAGTCACCGTCGCGTTGCCGCTTTTATTTTTCTGCATCAGCAGTAGCGCCAAAGGTTTGCCAACAATCATGCTGCGGCCGAGGACCACAACGTGAGCGCCGCTAACCTCGACGTTGCTTTCCAGGAGCAAACGTTGCACGCCGAGCGGTGTGCACGGCACAAATCCGCTGCCGTCTTCGAGCACGAGCTTGGCGACATTTTCCGGGTGAAATCCGTCCACGTCTTTTCGCGGGTCCAGCGCGCGCACGATTGCCGCCTCGTCGATATGCTCGGGCGGGGGCGACTGAACAAGAATGCCGTGAATAGCCGGATCGCGGTTGAGTTGGTCGACGCGCGCCAGCAGTTCAGTCTGCGTGGTTGAAGCGGCTAGCTCCAGTTTCACCGAGTGCAAACCAAGGTCGCGGCACATTTTGTCTTTGGAACGCACGTACGTGCGCGAAGCTGGATTATCGCCCACGAGAACCACGGCAAGACCTGGCGTTACGCCGTTTGCTTTCAGTTCTGCAATATCACTGCGAAGATCAGCGTAAACTTTTCCCGCGACAGCCCGCCCATCGATAAGTTTTGCCATAGTAATTCTTGTCATTCCGAGCGGAGTCGAGGAATCCCGTTGCAAAAAACCAGAGCTCGAGTCACGGGATCCGTCGACTTCGCTTCCCTGCGCTCAGGATGACGAAGACTCAACGCATTTCAACCAGCGACATCATCGCGCCCTGCACGCGCAGGCGTTCGGCCTCGAATTCGTCTGATGTACTCGTCGCATTGACGTGAAGTGGTCGACTGATCAGCACTCGCACTTTGGAAAATGGTTGCGGGATGATGAAGCGATCCCAGCTTCCCAGCCGCCAGCAGCGCGAATATTCCAGATTCATCGGCAATACCGACGCACCGGATTTTTGCGCGAGAAAAACGATTCCGGGGCCAAGCTCGTAAACCGGCCCGCGCGGACCATCAGGCGTAATCACCACATCGCGCCCTGACGCAAGCTGCTCCGTGAGCTGAAGAATTGCGCTCGCGCCCAGCCGGGAGCTGGACCCGCGAACCACGTCGTAGCCAAAGCGGTGAATGGCATCCGTCAATAAATCGCCATCGCGACTGGCGCTAATCAGCGCCGCTCCGGGACGATTTCGAAAAAATCGTCGCAACACCAAAGGAAAAATTAGCAACCGGTTATGCCAGAGTGCACCGATGTAGTTTTCTGTTACGGGTTCTTCGAGAATACCCGCGCGATCGTCTACATGATACCGCAGCGTACGCTCCCAGACCCGCAACAAACAAACTCCAAACGCGATCAGCCATCGCGCAAGCCGGCCTTCGATCTTCAATTTTTCTTGCGCGACGTTTTCGCCGACTTCTTTTCAGCCCAGCGATATGCACCCGGACTCGGCAACCCCATTTGGTCGAGAATGCGCCAAACTACTGTGTCGACAACGGCGGTGAGAGAATCAGGGCGACTATAGAAGGAAGGAACCGCAGGCAGAACGATGGCGCCAGCTTCCAGTAAAGTGACGACGTTACGGGCGTGAATTAAATTCCAAGGCGTTTCGCGCGGGACCAGAATCAACTTCCGCCGTTCCTTTAAGAAAACATCCGCCGCGCGCAAGAGAACGCTGTCGCTGGAACCGGAAGCGATTCGCCCCAGCGTGGCCATCGAACAAGGGACGATCACCATTGCGTCGAAACGCGCCGAGCCGCTCACAAAGGGCACGTTCATGTCACTCTGAAAATGGTGCGAAACTTCCGCAGGAATTTTGAAATCATCCAGCTCCTGTTTTGCAACCTCTCGCGCGTAGGCGCTCATAACGAGATGCACCTCGTGCGCTGCGCAATCGATTTGCTGGAGCAAGCGTTGCAAATAGATCGATCCGCTTGCACCAGTGGCGGCGATCACGAGTTTCATATTACTTGTCTCATTCCGAGTGGAGCGAAGCGTAGTCGAGGAATCCACCGGAGCAACCGAACGACAACGCTACGGCCATCCCGGGTCGACCATCTGAAATTCACGACGCCATTGAAAAGATCGCAACTTCGGCACGCCAATCGTCCTAAAGCGACCCAACACGCTTGCGCCAAGTTTCTTTTTCAACGAAGCGTTGCGGTTCCATGGGCAAACACACGTTGACGGGAAACATCAAATTGCACCGCGGGTTCCGCTCCGCAATTCTCGGCAACCGGCGCGAGATTTGGGTGTATCTGCCGCCCGGCTACCGCCGGTTTTCACGAACAAATTATCCGGTTTTATATTTGCACGACGGACAGAACGTTTTCGACGCAGCGACGTCTTTTGCCGGCGTGGAATGGGGCGTCGACGAGACCGCCGAACGCCTCATCCGCACTAGAATTGTCGAGCCCGTCATTGTCGTCGCAATTGCAAACGTTGGCGAAGACAGGGTCCATGAATACACGCCGACGCCAGGGGTGATCGAAGCAAAGGGAAGACGGAAAAAACGTAGCCGCGGTCTGGCGCGTCTCTACGCGAGTTTTCTCATGGAAGAACTCAAACCTTATATCGACAGAAAATATCGGACCAAGCCTGACCCGGAATTCACCGGCCTCGGCGGATCCTCGCTCGGCGGACTTGTGACACTCGCGATTGGGATTTTAAACCCGGACGTATTCCGTCGGCTCATGGTAATGTCGCCGTCCATCTGGTGGGATGATTTCGCTATTTACCGGCTCGTCGATGCTATCAAACGAAAGCCGCCGCTGAAGATTTGGCTGGACACTGGCACAGCGGAGCCGGGCTGGGAGCAGACTCGCGAAGTGTGCAAGCGACTAGTGGAGAAAGGCTGGGAACCGGGCAAGGACCTTCTATACATGGAAGCCGACCACAGCGATCACAGCGAAGCAGCCTGGGCAGCGAGAGTCGAACCAGCGCTGAACTTCTTGTTTCCTGCCCGTAAATGAATGGGATCCTTCGACTTCGCTCCGCTGCGCTCAGGATGACCCTCGGTCCTTATGGCAGCGTCGCAGACGGATTCGGCGGCAACGGTTCGGGTGGAGGTACAGGAGGCGGCGGAGTTGGTCTCGGCGGAGATGGAATCTCTGGCATGGAGCTCTTGTAAAGAATCGCTTTTACTGCAGCGGTTTGCCGTAAACCTGATAAACGCGAACAACGCCACCGACAAAATCCCAGTCCTTTTGATACGAGAAAGCACGATCCTTTGCAGACCAGGTAAGCTCGCGTGGCGACTCTGGATGATTTGGATCGTACACGAGATAGTGATCGCCGGGATTCGGCGATGAAGATTTCAGCTTATAAACCAAAACGGAATGATTAATGGTGAATCGCGGATAAGTGGTAAGAAACGCGACGAACAACTCGCCGCGCGCCAATGTCGCGGTCAACCGGGCATGAGTCTTTTCCTGGTAGCCCGGACCATCTTGAAACATCATCCGGGCATTGCTAATTCGAAAGTAACTGGGCCAACCATGTCCGATGCTTAATTGCACGACTTCGCGACGGGCCTTGCTCATTTCCTTCAGGTCTTTGTATCCAGGGAAAACAATTCGTTGGTTTTCCGGCAACGGCTTCGCCCACGCAGGCTGGCGTGTTACAGCGCGAACGCGAGCTGCCAGCGTGGCGTCATCCAGGGGAGTACTTCGTGGCTCGAACCGCGCGAATTTCTTGAATTGGGCGGCCGTGCGAGACATCACAAAGCAGTGGCGATTATAGGCGTCTTTCTTCGTCGCCGATGATTTCCGTAAAGAAGCGTGTCCCTGGTGATACTCGAACACCGTTTGATTAGCGAAAGCGAACGTATCGCGATTAAAACGGAAATCCGACGAGACAACACCGGGGCGAGCGAACGCGACAGCGGCAAAAGCACCCAGCCACCAAACCCCTGCCGATTTTCCCCAAGTCCCCAACATCACATCAAAGGCGAGCCGGGACAGTAACCGTTTTTCCTTCCGAAAACACACCCAGACGTCGAAATTTTTGATATCGCTTCTCTAACAATTCTGCGATCGGAATCTCAGAAACTCCCTCTAAGCTTCGTCGCAGCGCTTCTCCAAGTTTCGCCGCAGCCAAGTCATAATCCCGGTGCGCGCCGCCTTGCGGCTCGGCAATGATTTCGTCAACCACCTCGAGTTTCAAAAGATTCTGTGCCGTCAATTTGAGCGCCTCAGCGGCTTCAGCAGCATGTCGGCGGTCTCTCCACAATATCGCGGAGCAGGCTTCCGGACTAATGACTGAGTAGTAAGCGTTCTCGAAAATCAAAACATTATCCGCGACCCCGATGCCGAGCGCGCCTCCCGAGCCGCCCTCACCAATCACCGCGGCAATAACCGGGACGCGCAGCTTCATCATCTCCCGAAGGTTCACAGCGATGGCCTCAGAAATGTGCCGCTCCTCCGATCCGACACCTGGAAAAGCGCCGGGCGTGTCGATCAGCGAAATCACCGGCATTCCGAATTTTTCGCCGAGCCGCATCAAGCGCAGGGCCTTGCGATACCCCTCCGGATGCGCGCACCCGAAGTTGCGCATCACGTTCTCCTTGGTGTTGCGCCCCTTTTGGTGAGTGATAATGATGCAACGCTGGCTGCCGAGCATTGCCATTCCGCACGGCATTGCACGATCGTCGGCAAAACGGCGGTCGCCGTGCAATTCAACCCAGTTCGTGAAACAGCGTTCGATATAATCGAGCGCGAACGGCCTTTGAGTATGCCGCGCGATTTGGACTCGCTGCCAGGCCGTCAAATTCTCGTACACGTGACGGCGCGTTTCCCGAAGCTTTGCGTCCAGTTCTTTCACCGCCGAACCGAGGTCGACGTCGTGTTTCGAGGAATGACTTTTTAAGTCCTGCAGCCGTCGCTCCAATTCAAAGATCGGTTTTTCAAAATCGAGCGGATGCCATTCCATGGTTAAAGCATTGAAGCGTTAAACTCGTGTCCGTTCTTTGTCATTCTGACTGAAGCGAAAAATCTTTGATTATTCGCGTAAACGCATCACGGTTCGACGCTTCTACGAGCTTAGTCAACAATCGTCACCGGGGTGGTTTTGTTTACAAGTGTGCTCAGCTCCTCGAGGTCAACTGCAGCGAGACCGAGACCGGTCGGCGGGGGCGGTTGGTCGAGATTGGGATGGGATGCATCCGGCACCGCATACAACGTATACGCTGGCGCGCCAGCAAGCCTGATCCATTTTGTGCTGGCCAGGTACTCCTTGCTGCCGAGCCCCACGCGTTTGCCACCTTTCCAAGCCATCGTTTCAGCAACTTTCGCCATGATTTTGGCCGGCTGTTTCTGCGGCAGCTTTGCCTCGCGCACGTGATATTGCTTGAAAAACGCTCCGTGGTTCAACAGCACAACCAGTTTGGCTTTGCGCTGGATTACCATGGAGAAATCGGGATGCGAGATCAGCAGCTTGTCGCCAATTCGCAGCATGGTGCCGCTCATATTATTCATGCGCATGATCATCTCCGGTGTCGTCTGCAGCTTGCGCGCAATCTTCGCCAGCACGTCGCCGGGTTTTACAATGTATTCGGTCTTTTCCGGAGAGGGCCGACGCGACAGCAAAATTGTGGTGTTCACTTCCCCAAGAATGTCCCGAGCTTCATCGAGGTGTTTCCCGGCGGGATATTTTTGGATGACAGCGATAAGCGCATCACGCGCTTCGGTGAGTTTTTCATCCTGACGAAGCTTAACTGCCGCCTCAAATTCAGGCAGGCTGACGTCCACCACGGGCGGCGGAGTGACTTCCCCGCGCTGTTCCTTTTTCACTTCGATTTCTTCTTTGACGAAGGTGTTGTAACCGAACCACGCAGCTCCGCCGAAGATCGCCAGTGCCAGGAGTAGGACGAAAAGCCATTTCATGACTTGGATGAACTTAAAGCGTTGAACCGTTGAATCGTTGAAGCGTCAAATCACCGCGCGATGGTCCCGCTTTAACGCTTCGACGCTTAACGGCTCTGCGCTTTAGCCCTGTTCGGCTTCGCTTCCAGGAAAGAACCGATGCCACAGGCGTCCAATTGTAGGCTCTTCCCGGTTTGTCCAGGTAAAGTGGCAATCCAGACAGTAAAATTCTTTCGGTATGATTTTCAGTGTGCAAAGCAGACCGACCAGAGCGGGTGTCAAAAATTTTCGCGTCATCTGCGGGTACTCGATGTTCGACGAGTTGCATTGTGGGCATCGAATCAGCGCAGCGGCGATGTCTGGATCGGTCGCTTCCCACTCGATCATCAGACTTTGCGCCTTCTCAAAGTCATTGTCCTCCACCATGACCTTCGCGTTCGCTTGCGGCTTGGACATGAAACCGAATTGCTGCATCGGCGCCTCGTTGTGGACGTCGGCCCTGATGCCTGAGTCCTGAAAACGTCGTTTAAGCTGACGCGCTTTGGCAGACTCATTAAACGTGGCAATAGTCACCATAAAATCGCTTTCACACGCTGCAGCACATCGTCCTGATCAAACATCAAATCGCCGTCGAGCGCAAGGTTTTGACTTCGGACTGATTTCCTGCCTTTGCGGCTGTAGCGTGCGCTGTCCTCAGCGCATCGGAAATTGCGTTGCCCTGGTAATCGCTGGGGACAGTGGACGCTACAGTGCTTAATGCGTAGGTGGAGGAAACCATTGGTAGAGCATTAGGTAAACGAGAACTCCGGTGATTGACACGTAGAGCCAGATTGGAATCGTCCAGCGCGCGATCCGCTTATGCCGGTCCCATCTGCGACGAAAAACCGGAACGAGCGTCAAAATGACCAACGGCAATGTCACAAACGCCAACAGAACGTGCGAGGCCAGCATAGGAAAGTAAACCCCCGCGATCCAGCCAGTATATCCGGAAGATTTCTCGCCCACGCGCGCGTGATAAGTGATGTATCCAACCAGAAAACAGACAGACGAGAGAAGGGCTGTGATCATGCACACCATATGACGGCGCCAGGCGTCACGCCGGATGAAGTACCAACCGGCAGAAATGAAAATGGTGCTCACGAAGTTGAACGTGGCATTGAGCGCGGGCAGGTCGGAAGTTGAAATCACGTTGAAGCGTTGAAACCTTTACTGAATTGTCATCTTGAGCGAAGCGAAGAATCTCTGAATTCGCCCTCGCAGCGCGAAAGCAAAATCTGAGATGTTTCGCTTCGCTCAACATGACACGGATAAGCATTACCGGCTTGAACGATTCAAGCGCTTAACGCTTCAAAAATCACGCTATGCCTGTCGCTTTGGAAGAACCTCGGGTTGACCATTCCGCGCAAACGCCACGGTTGCGCGGGAAGCGTCGTTTTGTTGCAATTGCAGTTCGTCTGACAATTCTCGCAGCCGTCGCTGCAACCTTCGCCGGGGGTTATTATCTGGCGCGACGGGGATTTGGCCGCGAATGGCGGTCCCGGGTTGTGGCAGAGCTCCACAAACGCGGCGTCGAAGCTCAGATTGGACGGCTAACGCTGGACCCCTTCCGCGGTCTGGTCGCGAAACACGTAAGGATTTTCGACTACAGAAACCGCGAAAACACGCTAGCCCTGATCAGCGAAGTGTCTCTCGATATTAATTACGCAGCGCTCATCCATCATGAACCGTTTCTTAACGCGCTGGATGTGCGCGACGCACAGATCACATTTCCAATCAAGACTGCCGAAGGAAAAGCTAGTCGCGCGCAACTGACCAACCTTCGCGCGCACATTTATTTTCCGCCCGAACAGATTTACGTCAGCCAGGCCGAAGGGATTTTTTGTGGGATTCGGCTCTCAGCGAGAGGACAGTTAATCAAGCGCGCGGATTACCAGCCATCGGCGTCCATCACACCGGAAGAATGGCAAGAGCGGTTGTCGCTTGCCCAGCGTGTCGTGACTGAACTGCAAAAGTTCAGTTTCCCCGCAGGGCCTCCTTCCTTGCAATTAAACTTCAGCGGAGACATGGCAGAGCTGGAAAATGCCCGGGTCGAAGCGACTCTGCGCGGGGACCGCGCGCAACGAGGAAACTACGAACTTAATTATCTGTCCGCCGCGGCCGAATGGAACAACCAGCGATTGGATATCGCGCATTGCGAATGGAGCGATGGGAAAGGCGCCTTCGCCGGTCGCGGCGATTGGAATCGAGAATCCAACATCGCCAAATTCCAGATTCACAGCACTCTGAATCTGAAAGGATTTCTCGATGCTTTCGGCGTTGGTGAACCGCTGGCAGACGTCGAATTTCGTTCGCCGCCTCTGCTCGAAATTACCGGCTCGATAAAATTAGGCGCCGAGCAATTCAAACCGGACATCATCGGACATGCTGCTTTTGGACAGTTCACGTATAAGAAGGTGCCTTTCTCGGATCTCAGCGCCGATCTTTCATGGGACGGCGAACGCACTTTCGTTCGCGAGCTGCGGGTACAGCATCAGACCGGCCAACTTAGAGCTAATCTATTCGATGCCCCCCACGATTTTCGGCTAAACCTCGAGAGCACGATATCGCCGGAGGCAGTGGGCCCGTTCGTGTCGAGCCAGGAAAGCGCGTTTCTGCGCGAATGGCAGTGGCAACGTTCGCCTGCAATTCGCATGGCAATTCGCGGTACAGGGCGCAATCCGGATAGTTGGCAGGGCGACGGCACAGTTGATCTGGGGCGTACCCGGTTTCGCGGAATCTGGATGAATGGCGCCAATGCTCGCATTCATTTCGCGGATGGCGCGGTCACTTACGATGATATTCAGGTCACGCGAGACGAAGGCACCGGTTCCGGCAGTTTCACATACGACTTCAAAAAGCACGAGGTGCGGATTTCGAATATCCGCAGTTCGTTGTATCCGGCAGAAGTAATTTTCTGGATCGATCCGAAGACCTCGAAAACCATTGCTCCTTACAAATTCCGCCGTCCCCCGAGTATCGTCGCCACTGGCGTTTATCAGTTCCGCGGCGGCAAGAATACGCGGCTGGAGATCAAGATCGATAGCTCAAGCGGAATGGAGTATGTCTTTCTTGGCAAAACCTTGCCGTTCGATCGTATCTCGGCACGATTGCTTTTCACGAATGATCATTTGCAAATTAGTGATCTTCGCGCCGATCTCCTCGCCGGTACGCTGCGCGGCAATGCTGACATCTCACTGGCACGAAATGATCCGCGTTACCGCGCTACCGTGTCGCTAAGCGAAATCAATTTCCCGCGCCTCACTGATTTGTACTTCAACTACAAGACTGCGCAGGGACTGTTGCGCGGCACGTATGACTTCAATGGCTTGGGCAATGATTGGAGGACCATGCGAGGCAAAGGAAAAGTCGAAGTAAGTAACGGCGACGTTTTCGCCATACCGATTTTCGGGCCGCTGTCAGGAATTCTAAATCACATCGTGCCGGGCAGCGGATACAGCATCGCCCGCAAAGCAAACGCCGCATTCACCGTCGGAAATGGCATTATTCACACCGAAGATTTCGAGGCTGGTGGCTCTCTCTTTAGTATGCTCGGCAACGGCGACATTCATTTTCTCGATGACAAACTCGACTTCAATCTGCGGCTGGATATGAAAGGGCCCGGCATAGTGCTCCTGCCGATGTATAAACTTTTCGAATACGCCGGCGAAGGGAGCCTCAAAAAACCCGATTGGCATCCAAAGCGATTTTAACAAGAGCAGTGACAAAAAAACAAGCGGGGAAACGGCGGATCGATCAGCCGTTTCAACCTCTGCTGGGCGCGCACATGTCCATCCGCGGCGGGGTGAACATGGCCATCGAGCGCGCGCGATCAATTGGCTGCACCGCGATGCAAGTGTTTGTGAAAAACAACATGCAGTGGTTCGCCAGACGTCTAAGCCGCGAGGAAATCCGCGCTTTTCTCAATCACGTTCAACGCGGTGAATTGTTGTCGGTGTTCGGGCATGCCAATTACCTGATCAACCTCGCTGCGACCAACCCGCAATTTCACCAGAATTCCATTCAAGCGCTTGCCGAAGAACTGGTGCGGGCAGATCAACTTGAGCTCCCGTTTTTCGTCTTGCATCCGGGTGCCCACCTGGGCGCAGGCGAAGAAGCAGGTTTGAAAAAGGTTACTGATTCAATCGACGAGGTGTTTGGAAAAATTCCAAAAGTGAAAACGAAAATCGCGCTGGAGATTACAGCCGGACAGGGTTCATGCATCGGTCATCGCTTCGAGCATCTCGCGCACATCATCGCAAACGTGCGGGAGCCGGAGCGATTGCGCGTGTGTGTCGACACTGCCCACCTGTTCGCCGCGGGTTACGAGATCAACAGCGAATCAGGAGTGAGGAAAACATTCCGTGAATTCGATCGCGTTATTGGTAGCGATCGTCTCGCTGCCATTCATGTAAACGATTCGAAGACACATCGGGGTTCGCGAGTAGATCGACATGAGCATATTGGCAAAGGCCGGATCGGGCTGCACGTTTTCCGGTTCATCATGCGAAGCCCGCGTTTCCGCAAAATCCCGAAAGTGCTGGAAACGCCAAAAGGAGACGACCTCGCGGAGGACGTGATAAATCTCAAAACGTTACGCCGATTGGCACAACCGGTGCGGTCATAGCGAAATCGCCATTCCGAGCGAATCGAAGCGGAGTCGAAGAATCCCGCGAAACTACCACAAGTCACGCCACGGGATCCCTCGACTTCGCGCCGGATGACGCCACCGCATCACTTGATGAATCGGATCGTGAAAGGGTACTGATACAACTTTCCTTCGCTGGCCTTAACCGATGCGATGATTACCAGCACGGTGTTCAGCACCCATAGCGCTATCAAGATTGGAATCCCGATAAGAAAGATGCAGAGAACCAAGGCGATCGCGTCGTAAATCAGCATCGAGATCTGGAAGTTCAAGGATTCCTTCCCGTGGGCATCGATCTCAGGCGAGTCGCTGCGTTTTAACAGCCACACGGCAAGCGGGCCGAGAATGTGACCCAAAAAATGAAAGAACAATCCAAGCAATGCACTTGCGTGGCACAAGACGCACCACGTTCGAACATTAGAGGAAGTGGATAGAGTCGGCGGCGGTTCTGGATCCATATGCAACCTTTCGCTCAATGATTCGCTGCTCGCCACTAGAAGAGGCGGAAAAAAACTACGCGCTACTCTGACTTCACCCGCTCGATATGAGCTCCGAGCTCCTGCAGTTTTTCGTCAAGATGTTCGTAGCCGCGGTCGATATGATACACGCGGCTAACTTCCGTGACGCCATCTGCTTTCAGTCCCGCTAACACCAGCGCAGCAGACGCGCGCAGATCACTTGCCATCACCGGAGCGCCAAGAAGGCTATCCACTCCTTCAATCATCGCGGTGGCACCCTCCAACCGCACCTTCGCTCCCATGCGTTTTAGTTCTGCCACGTGCATATAACGCTGCGGAAAAACGTTTTCAGTAACTGAACTCGTTCCTTTGTTCGTCGAGAGTAACGCGCACATTTGCGCCTGCATGTCGGTGGGGAAACCAGGATAGGGCTCGGTAACGATTTCCAATGCGCTCGCCTGGCCGTTGGGCACGACGGAAATGGAATCGCCTGCAATATCGATCGCGTAACCGCACTTTGCGAGCGAATCAGTGACTGCACGCAGGTGCTCCGGCTCAACGCGTTTTACCGTCACTCCATCTCCGGCAATTGCACCTGCTACCAGAAACGTGCCGGCTTCAATCCGGTCCGGAATGACGCGGTGTTCGGCGCCGTGCAACTCAGGAACGCCTTCGATTATGAGCCGCTCCGTACCGGCGCCTTCGATCTTTGCGCCCATCTCATTAAGGAAATTTGCCAGGTCCACGACCTCAGGTTCGCATGCTGCTCCTTCAATGACAGTAACGCCATCGGCTAACACTGCTGCCATCATCACGTTATCGGTACCGAGCACCGTCGGACCAAATTTTCCCCTCATGTCGATTTGTGCCCCACCAAGTTTAGGCGCAAACACTTTGATATCACCGCCTTCAACTCGCACCGCTGAGCCGAGCGCTTCAAAACCTTTCAAATGCAGATCAATAGGCCGATCGCCAATCACACAGCCGCCGGGCAACGCGACGCTGGCTTCCTTGCACCTACCGAGCAATGGTCCCAAAACACAAACCGACGCGCGCATTTTCCGCACGACGTCGTAGGGCGCGACAGAGTGGATCTTTCCGGCAGTCACAGTCACCGTGCCGCTCGCGCGTTCCACCTGCGCACCGAGGTGAGCGAGAATTTGAAGCATATAATTCGTGTCGCTCAGATCGGGCACGCCGTGAATGACACATGGCTCGCGAGTCAGCAATGTCGCCGCAAGTATCGGTAAGGAGGAGTTTTTTGAACCGCTGATCTTAATAGAACCTGAAAGGCGGCGGCCGCCGTGAACAAGAATTTTATCCATACCTCGCGAACAAGAAACGTATCACACCCGAGTAATCTTTTTCTGTCAAAATATCGCGATAATTTTTCTCCGACAGCGCCGCCACAAGCGCCTCGCTCTGGTCGACGCCAATCTCCATCGCCAGCATTCCTCCCGACCGAAGCCATGACGGGGCATCCTGGATTAATTGCCGCATCAGCTCGTCTCCTCGCGAGCCTGCGAAAAGCGCCACTTCGGGATCATGCAATACTTCGCGAGAAAGGTTCTGCCGGTAGTCGGTCGAAACGTACGGAAGATTCGCGACGATTAGATCGAAGTCCGGTTGGATACTTTCAAGCAAGTTGCTTCGCAGGAAACGGACACGATCAGCTAACTTGAGTCGCTCGGCATTTTCGCGGGCGAGCATGAGAGCGTCGTCGGAAATATCGGCCCCGACGATCTCGCCTTTTGGAAATTCCGCAGCCAGAGTGAGCGCAATGGCGCCGCTGCCGGTTCCAACGTCGATCATGCGAGAACATGCAAATTCGGATTTGAAGCGTGAAATCAGCAACTCAACGAGTTGCTCTGTTTCAGGTCGCGGAACCAATGCACGTTTGTCGCAGCGAAAACTGCGGCCGCAGAACTCGACGGTGCCGAGCAAATGCTGAAGTGGTTCGCCTGAGCCGCGGCGCTTCACCAATTGGCGCAGCGGAGCAAGTTCTGATTCCCGCACCTCGCGTTCGAAGTCCAGATATAACTCCATCCGTTTCTGGCCCAGGACGTGCGCCAATAAATGCTCGGCGTTCAAACGTGGACTGTCGATGTGGCGTTTCTGAAAATAGCCCGTTGTCGATGAGAGGACCTCGAGCACAGTCATGTCTCAAGTTACTACGGAGGCGCTCTTCGCGCGCGAACCAGCTACGCCATTGCCCGGCTGATGGCCCAGGCAACTTCTTTGCCCGTGACGAAACCGTGCGCATCGCGGCCACTTGGATCCACGATGTATTTGCTGCCTTCCAGATTGTGGAAACGACCTGGCTGCCAGCTGTACGTGCCTCCCACCGCGAGCAGCCGATGGACACCCTGCACAATTTCGCCAGATTCCATTTTCTGCGCGCCATTGCGGCCGAGTCCGCCAAATTTATCGTTCGCGTCGCCAAACGCTGATGCAACCGTTCCGGACAATCGCGAAGCAACTGGATAAGCAATCCCAACGGCGCGATCGTTTGGCGTGTAAGTAAGTAGGATCGGACCTTTAATCCGATGGTTATCCACCACACTGCGAAAGAATCCATTCATCGATTTGGAAAATCCGTTGTGCGAGAACGCAGCCTGCAAAAGCGACATGCTTTGCAATTTGTCTGTCGTGGAGGTTGCCGCGGCCGCCGTCACGAGGCGACAACCAAAGCTGTGGCCTACCAAATGAATCCGCTGCACGTGATCCGCCAACCGATCAAGCAGTGGTGCTACACCTACCTGTCCGACTGTTCCGGCGCGCTTTTTCATTTCGTAGTAAGCCAAATAGTTCAGAAATCGGATCGCGCCGGCTTTGATTCCAGAAAAAATATCACCCAGTCCAGCTGCGCCGCCTGTCGCGGTACTTGTCCGATGAGAGCCAAGCGACGCGGCGCCGCCTCCACCTCCGCCGCCGGAAGCAACCAGCGGGGTAGGCATCTTTAACTTCTCGAGTATCACCGCTCCATCGAGTTTGAAGAAGAGCGCAGAGTTGTCTTCCTCATGCGCGGCGGTGTCATCGAGTAAGCTCCGCAGCTCGTCTACAAATTTTCGACGTGCATCGAGATCACTCTCCAGCTTCCCGATCTGGTTCTTCGCAGCGGTGATCTTTTTCGCCGCTTTCTTGTCGAACATCGTGGCGATGACGTCCAGTTTGGCCCTGATGGTTTCATCTGCCGCTGCGGAACTCGTTGCCAGTCCCGCGCCACCGCCAGACCCTTGTTCGGCAACAGCGGCGTCGACGACATCCGTAAATCTCTTGGACGGCCAAATGACTCCTACAACTGCGATCTTTTTGTTCTGAAGCTGATCCGCAGCGACTGCTGCAAAGCTCGTGAATAATTCTGTGTAAAGCCGCTCCGCTTGTTCTTCGGTATTATTCCACCCATGCGCAGCGACGATAACGTCCGTCGTGCCGTCGGGTAGCGTGGCTTTTTGTTTGTCTAAAGCCGCACCGTCTTTATCGAAGTGAGCGGCCACGTAAGGAATACCTGCGACATTATTCATAAGCTTCTTGCATGATGTTTTTACACAGACTGAATTGCGCGCATTAGATCAATCAACCCCGCGCCTTGAAAAGAGCGCTCCCGTTTCAAATCGGTAGCCGCCGCCAGAAAAATCTCCTTTACCCGTTCCGGTTCGCCGATGAACTCCCGTCGCACAGACAGGAAAGCCGCAATAACACCGCTGACATGCGGGGCAGCCATGCTGGTCCCGCTGTCCTCGACGTATTCGCATTCTTTTCCTTCCGCTCGGTCCATTAACAACTTTCCCGTGGCGGCGGAGAGAATTTTCTCACCCGGAGCCACGATGTCGGGCTTCATTCGTCCATCGCCAGTCGGGCCTTTTGAGGAGAAATAGGAAATGCCATACACATGCGGCATGTCGCGATGTGTGGACCCGACGGTGATGGCTAGTTCCGCGTTGCCTGGATCGTTGATTGTCACTGGCATCCCGGCGTTCGTTGTCCGCTGTTGCGCTGCAAGCGCGCCGTAACCAGTGTTGCCTGCCGCGACAACGACCACGACGCCAGATCGCACGAGGCGATTGATTTCAACGCACAGAGGACTTTGTCCACAAGCAAACCATTCCGGGTCGAAATCGTATCCGAGACTGATGTTAACTCCGTGAATCAGATTCAAGCGACCGTGCCCGTTCTTTTCCTGGATGTGCCCGATTGCCGCAATCAGATTGCTCACTTCGCCGTTACCTTCATCGTCGAGCACCTTCAGGCTAACGAGATGACAACGAGGCGCCATGCCGCGAATGGAACTGAGCGTAACCTCATGAGTTTCTACTGCAGGCAAATTTCCCTGTTCGTAGCCCCTAACGGAACGCGTAACGGCGCGCATTTTTTGCGCCTGCCTTTTCGTGTCATCGGCCACTTGTTCTCCCGCCACGATTCCCGCCACGTGTGTGCCGTGTCCAAAACGATCGATCAACGCAGCGTTACCCTTCCCAACATTGGGCGTGTCGGTAAAATCAAAGTGGAGCGGAGAAGCGGGATCGACGTTCTTGTGCAAGGCAAAGTGCGGATGATTTGCGTCGATACCCGAATCCATAACAGCCCATGTGATATCGGTGCCGTGCGCGCAGAATGAAGTTTGCGCCGCATCTGCTTTCACCGTGGCAAGCGACTTCGTGATGCAAGGAGAAATTTTGAAATCGGGCCAGATACGATAGATGGCACGATAGCGGTACACTGGTTTTGTATCTGCCTGCACCGAGGCTTTCCCGCGTTTCTTCGACTGCCGCGATTTCCTGGCTTTTTTCGCTTCGTTGGCAGCGCGCTCGGCATCCAGTCGAACGACTTCGCGAATTAGTCTACCGCTGAGACGGGCGAAGATGTATTGATTGCTTAGCTCGGTTTTCTCCTTCCGTACACCCTGGATCCCGTCGGCCGATGCGACCTCGGTTATAGCTTTGATCGCTTCGCGAATCCATGTTCGCGCTGCGTCGCGACCTTCATCGTAATCAATATTCACATCGATGATGACCCCGCGAACCTTGTTGTCGTCTTCGTCGATGTCGTTTAGCAGCGGAATCGCAATAACGCTGCGATCGAGAATCCCCGGATCAAACCGCGTTATATCGCCTTTTTCCTGCTCTCGCTGATCAGATGCAGCCATAGGATTTGACGCGACTGCGTCCAGACGCGGAGTACAACAAAGAGGCGCGGTTACGTCAAGCGCCCTTCACCGAAATGGCGAGCCAGTTACGCCGCGGCGGCTGATTGTTTCAACCGCTCAGCGACATCTGCGGCTTGCAGTGACTGAATCAAAGCCCCGAGATCGCCATCCATCACCCGATCCAAACTGTAAAGCGTGAGGCCGATGCGGTGATCCGTCACGCGATTCTGTGGAAAATTGTAGGTACGAATTTTTTCTTCGCGTCCACCGGTACCGATCTGGCCGCGACGTTGAGCGCTGTATTTCTCCGCTTCCTCGCGCTGCTTGTGCTCCAGCAACCGCGCTCGCAAGATTGATAACGCGCGCTCTTTATTCTTGATCTGACTACGACCGTCCTGGCAGCGAACAATCATCCCAGTCGGAATGTGCATCACCTGCACAGCCGAGTCGGTTGTGTTTACGCCTTGCCCGCCGGGACCGCCCGCGCGCGAGACTTCGATCCGCAAATCGTCCGGTTTTAACTCAACGTCGACATCTTCCGCCTCCGGCAACACCGCCACGGTTGCTGTGGATGTATGAATGCGGCCTTGAGCCTCGGTGGCAGGCACGCGTTGCACGCGGTGCACACCGCTCTCGTAACGAAGCTTCCGAAAGACCGACTCGCCCGAAACTCGAAAGATCGCTTCCTTGACGCCACCTAGTTCCGACGGGCTCGATTCGAGGTCCTCGGTTTTCAGTCCCGCTGCTTCTGCGTAGCGATGATACATCCGGTAAAGGTCGGCGGCGAAAATGGCGGCTTCATTGCCGCCCGTCCCCGCGCGAACTTCGACGATCGCGTCGCGTTCTTCGGTTTGATCCGCCGGCACCAACGCGATCTGAACGTCGCGTTCAAGATCGGACACGCGTTGTTCCAGCTCCGGAATTTCGTCGTCAGCCATCGCGGCGATCTCGACGTCGCGCGACGTCGCCAGCTCGCGATTGTCGTCTAATTGCTTGCGCGCGGATTCGAGCGCACGCCATTTCTCCAGCAGATCCTTCAGATTCGCGTGTTCGCGCATGGTCTCCTCAGCGCGCTTGCGATTATCGAACAGCCGCGGATCGGAAATCTCGCGTTCGAGCTGTTCGAAGCGTTCGCGTTTGAGTTGGATAAGAGAATTTAAGTCCATGAGGGTGTAGTGGCGGCTATGTCAGCCGCAGAACAAGCGGTCGCCGCAGGCGAACGCCTCTATGACCAGCTAAGCTTTCTTCTCAACGCGAGCAGCTTTGGTGCTGCCGTAGCGGCGGGCAAATTTCTCGACCCTGCCCGCGGTGTCGACAAACTTTTGTTCGCCGGTGAAAAAGGGATGACAAGCCGCACAAATGCCGATCTTAATATCGCGACGCGTGGAACGAGTGTGATACACCGTGCCGCATGCGCATATCATATCGGTCTCGTAATATTCTGGATGAATGGCTGCTTTCATCTTCTTAATGGAGCGCGGAATGTATTCGCGAGCTTCGATTTTTGCAAGCGATGAAACACGACGACCCACTGCTACTCGCATGGCAGACGACGATCTCATGCAAAGGCAAGGACGCGGCGGTTTTTGATTCGAATGGCAGGATCGCGCGGAGCTTTAAGGACATTGAAAGCCATGCACGCGCTTTTGAGGCCGAAATGGACACGTTCCATCCACGCACAGTCGTCGCGGTGCAAATTGGCAACCATGAAGATTGGCCTGCGATTTTCATCGCTTGTCTACGCAAACAGCTCGTGGTTCTGCCGCTGGATCAGTCTATTGGAGAGCGCCAACGCGATGCGGCGCTGGCGATTTGCAGAGCGAGCGCTCTAGTATCCGCAATCGCCAGAGAAAATTCTCCGCAAATCGTTCGGCTGAGAACAAGCGATACTGCAGCGGATTGGGGCGAAAATGTGCCTTCGCTCTTGAAACTTACCTCGGGCACAACAGCAGCGCCGCGGGCGATTCGATTTCGAAGCGCTCAATTGCTGGCCGATTGTAATCAAATTTGCGATACCATGGGCATTTCAAATGAGGATCTGAATTTTGGGGTGGTTCCGGTCTCGCATTCCTATGGGTTCAGCAATTTGCTTACACCATTGATAGCGCGCGGTATTCCGATGGTTGTGAGCCGCGACAGAACGCCGCGAGCTGTCCTGGCGGATGTTGCGTGCACTGGCGCAACAGTTTTTCCTGGCACGCCCGCCTTTTACCAGGCGTTTTCGGACATTGGCGATGTGCCGCCGTTGCTAAAACTCCGGCTGTGCATTTCTGCCGGCGCTCCACTCTCCAGCGCAGTCGCTAAAAAGTTTTTCGACAAATTCAATCAACCGATCCATTCCTTCTACGGTGCATCAGAATGCGGCGGAATTTGCTACGACCGCGACGGCACAACGTTCGAGGACGGTTTTGTAGGCCAGCCGATGCAGGGCGTGGACGTCGAGCTGGTCGACCCAAGGGAGCGTGCCAGTCAGATTCGTGTTCGCAGCGCAGCAGTGAGCGACGGCTATTTTCCCGAACCGAACGATCAGAAGCTCGGCAGCGGTGTTTTTGCTCCGGACGATCTGGTCGAGCGACACGATTCCGCGCTGAAGATCGTGGGCCGGATTTCGGACGTAATCAACGTCGCCGGAAAGAAAGTGAATCCAGCGGAAGTAGAAGCGCATCTGCTGCGTTTCAGAGGAGTGCAGCAGGCGGTCGTGTTTGGTCGTTCCACCGGCACAGGATTACGAAATGAAGAAGTGGCGGCATGCGTGCGGGCATCGCCGGAAGTGAGCGAAAGCGATGTTTTACGATTTTGCCGCACTGCCTTAAGCGCATGGCAGGTACCAAAACGAATCTTCATGGTCGACGTGATTCCAACAAACGAACGCGGCAAAATCAGCAGACGCGACTTGGCGCAGCAATTTTCAGAAGGGGCGTGAGAGTTCTTCGTTGCGAACATTGGCCTCTTGATAAAGCCTTGATAAGAGCTTTGCTTACAGCGACAGAACAGTTGCGGCGATAGCAGCCCGCAAATTCAACCTACCAAAGCCCCAATGGAACGTTCGAACAGCGAAGAGCGCGATCAAATCGACCGGTCACCTGCCCCGCCCGAAGAGGATGCAGGATCTGAATCCGGCACGAGTTCGGAGCCTTTCCAGTCGGACGATTGGTGGCGCGCGTCCGCGCCAGAGTCGGATTGGGCCCAGCCGATTTCCAACGCGGCAGCGACGGAAGTCGATCAGCGGAAGGCAGTCGGCACGGCTGATGTTTATTTTTGCGGCCGCACAAATCTGTTTCCTTTGAACCTCGCGATACGAGCCATCGGGAAAGAAAACCTGACCGGATTGCTACGAGCCTGTTGGGAGCAGGAACCGATCGACGTTCTCGCCCGTGACGGGGAGATTCTTTTCGCCACAACCCGGGACCTCGATCTCTATAGTCCAGAAACCCCGTCAATCATCGCAAACGTAGATCCAGAAGTCGTTGCCGATGCCCGCGATCAACAGAAAGAAAATGGAACTCCTTTTCTGCTAACGCTTGCACGCAACGAATCGATCGAGCGGCAGCCGGCGTTGGATTTAATTCGGCACCACGGGCAACTGCTCTTCTCCCAACTCTGGTCGGCGCCAAATGTTTGGATCATGTTTGAAAAGAACGCCGACCTGTTAGGCGGGTTTGGCGATGTGACCGGCGACCCCGATGTGGACGACTGGTCACTGGAAACTTTGCGTCTCGTCCAGAATCCGGAGCAACCCGGAGGATTCGATCCAGCGTCAATTCCGTCTTACACCAGAGAAGGGTTCGATCGCGTCCAGAAGTTGAAGCTGACTTCGGATGAGGCCCAATTTGGGTCGCAGTTCAACGGCGCCCGGTCCGTGCAACAGATTGCAAAAAATCTGCGGCTCGATTTGAAGTCTGCCAGACAACTGCTGTTCCGGTTCGTCGCGCTTGAGATCGTAGAGTGTTGGCCCAGTAGCACAACGGCAAAGCCCGAGCCGAAGAGCGGCGTGGGGCGATTGTTCGGGCGCGGCCGATAAGGCTGCTTCACCCGCGCAAACGCGCGCTGATGAAGAGAAGAATTCTCGTCGTCGACATTGGCGGCAGCTTCGTGAAACTGCTCATGTCCCGCCGCGTGGAACGCAAATTTGCATCCGGTTCACGAATGACTCCTAAACAGTTTCTCGCCAAATTTAAGGAGACCGTGAGCGGCTGGAAATTCGACGTTGTGTCGATTGGTTTTCCGGCGCCCGTAGCCAATGGACGAATTCTTCGAAACCCGAAGCACTTGGGCAAGGATTGGGTCCGTTTTAATTTTGCACGGGCGCTCGGAATGCCCGTTCGCATTGTTAACGACGCAGCCATGCAGGCGCTGGGCAGTTATCTTGGCGACGGGAGGATGTTGTTCCTGGGACTGGGAACGGGGCTTGGATCGGCACTAGTGTGGAACAGAAATCTTATGTCACTCGAGCTGGGCGACCTTCCCTACCCGGACGAAAAAATCATTGAGAACGATCTGGGTGTCCCCGGCCTGGCGGAGTTGGGTAAAAGAAAATGGAAACGCGAAGTCCTTTATGCTGTCGGCCAGTTAAAGCGCGCGTTCATCGCCGATTATGTAGTCCTTGGCGGCGGTCTGGTGCATCGGTTCGATCGATTGCCAAAAGGAATCGTGCGGGGTCAAAATGAAAACGCTTTCCTCGGCGGAATCCGTTTGTGGGAAAGAAAACGCAATTCGCGCGACCTCAAGTGGCACCTGTTGTAGCGCAAAATAGAGGCTGGACATTCAGGGAGCTCAGGTAAGGAAACAAAGTCGCTCTCGTGTTCCCCAAACCAGGAATCGGAAACGTCGCGTGACGTGATGTGGCTATTCGTTGTCGAAGCTGTGCCGACCGCTCTGGCGCGTCACAACCGAGTCATAAATTCATTCACCTTTGGACGACCAGTAATTGGCATCCTATTAGAGCCGTAAAATTATTTAGCCACGACAAGACAGTCACCGGGTTTACATTCAGGAAGCTTATGAAAATCTTCTTCCGCTATTGTTTGCGGCGGTATTCGGTATCGCTTGTTTTCTTCCAGAGCCAGCCTCGGCTTATCGTTACCATGGGGGATACTATCCCTATCACTACCGCGGCCATTACTACCGATATCGCTATCAAGGGCATTACTACCAGTATCAGTATCGCGGGCACTACTATCGGCATCGGGGCTGGGTTGTAGCCCTCAGTGGGCGTGCCGGATATTATCGCTATTGGTAAACGCATTGACGGGCGCATCGCGCTGACAATTCTGTGAACTCGCCCGCGTAGTACGCGCCGGTTGTCTTGCGATTCTCGGGCTCGAAGCGATCCGTCTGCCGCATTGGGCTTGACTTAATGAACGGCTCTCACCACCATGCGCGCCAAATCAAAGGAGAAATATGAAGAAACACACCCACCTCGCTATTTCGGCTTTATCCGTCGCGATCTTTGCATTACCGGCACCGGCTTCGTTTGCTCAAAAAGGGCAGGCAATGTCAAGAGCTCAGGCGACAGCACAACAGCTTAGCCTTACACCTCAGCAAAAGGAGAAAATCCTGCCGATTCTTGCAACCGAAGTACCAAAACTGCAACACATCAAAAACGACAATTCGCTTTCAACTGTGCAGAAAATGCAAGAAGTCAGGGCTCTTCATCAGCAGACCGATCCGCAGGTGAAGGCCATTCTTTCACCTGAGCAATACCAAAAACTTAAGCAGATTCGTGCGCAGCAAATCCGCGAAGCTACACAAGGCAGCATGGGCCATTGATGATGGCCATGAATCACTTTTAGTATCCTGCAAATCCGACCTCTGATCGGTCTTTCGCGTACTTTGGCGGTCTAAACGCGACAGTATCGCGCAAAGAACACGCCGGTGCTCAGTGTAAAATTGCACGGTCGGGCCGTTTGGTTATGCCTCATGATCGATCACAAGTCAGCGATGGGTTCGCGAACCTCTGCGACATTGTCGCAAAACTTCGTGCTCCTGATGGTTGCCCGTGGGATCGGGAGCAAACCAACCAGTCGTTGTTGCCAGCGCTCATAGAGGAGGTATACGAAGCGGCTGAGGCTGCGCGCTCTCAGGACGACGCGCATTTTCGCGAGGAGCTCGGCGATCTTTTGTTGCTCGTAGTAATGCACGCGCAAATCGCGTGCGAAACCGCCCGGTTCGGTATCGAGGAGGTGATTGAGCATGTGTCGGACAAACTGATCCGGCGGCACCCGCATGTGTTCGGCACGAGCGAAGCACGCGACACAGGCGCCGTGCTCAAACAGTGGGAAGCAATTAAGCGCGACGAGAAAAACGCCGACTCCCATTTCTTAGCCAATTTGCCCAAAGCATTGCCCGCGCTGGTGCGCGCGCAAAAGGCGCAATCCAAAGCCGCCCGGGTGAATTTCGACTGGACGGCGCTGCTCGACGTAATCGCGAAGGTCGACGAAGAGCTTTGTGAAACAAAGGATGCGATCTCCTCACAACATCAGGAGCACGTCGAAGACGAGATTGGCGATTTGCTGTTCGCAGTCGTAAACCTTGCGCGGAAGTGCAAGATCGACGCAGAAATGGCGCTCCAATCTGCCACGGACAAATTCGTCGCGCGCTTCAATCGATTAGAGGACGAACTCAAAACGCGCGGCAGGAAATTGGGCGAAGTGGAGTTGGCCGAATTGGATGCAATTTGGGACCAGATCAAGAAAACATCGAACGCCCAACGCTGAACGCCTCTGGCTTCGAAATCGAAGGGGTTCGGCGTTTGCTTCTCCCTATGCTTTCGCCATATTTCGCCTCCCAATGAACCTGCTGATCAACTTTTGCCAGGTGCTTTTCGTGCTAGTCGCCGGCCTGATGATTCTCGTCATCCTGATGCAACGCCCAAAAAGTGAAGGTCTCGGCGCGGCGTTTGGCGCTGGCGTCACGGAGAACATTTTCGGCGCGCAAACCACGAATGTGCTGGTGAAGTTCACCACGTGGCTGACGGGAATATTCTTTGCGCTTACGTTCGCGCTATCGGTGCTTTACTCGCACAACAGCGTAGCCAGCAGTGCCTTCCGTCGCGAACTGATGAAAAACCAGCCCGCGCAAACTTCACCTTCGGCTCCGAAAGCGCAATCATCGCCAGGGGCGTCACCGGCAACTGCGCCGGCACAGACTTCACCCGTTGTTTCTCCAGCCGCGAGCGAAGCACCGGCGGGTTCGCCAACCCCATAGGCCCGCCAGTTCTCTGGGACTTGTAGCCACGGCCCTATGGGCCGTTTCTTAACCGCAGAACCGGCCACAGGCCGGTGGCTACAGCAGGATAAATCCGACTAACCTATTTCGCCTTGCGCGCGAATTTCGGCGGGAAGAGCCAGAGAAGTCTTCCTTTCTGAGTCTCCGGATCGAGGTCGACCAACGCTATCCCTGCTTTGGCCATCTTGATGAAACCTCCGGTCAGGGTGGAAATCACACTGGAAAAGTCCGGCTCGTGCCCCACCAGCATCAAAACCTTTGAGGGATGCCGCTTGAGTACCGCGCTCAACTCACTAATCCCAAATCCGGGCTGAAGCGCTTCGTCCTGGCACAACTTTGTTTTGAGCTGTTCCGCTGCGGCTTCTGCGGTCTGCAACGCTCGCGGCAGCGGACTACTTACAATCAGGTCCGGCTTGGCCTTGAGGCGATCGAGAAACTTCGCCACCTGCCGCACTTCTTTCTTACCGAAATCAGTGAGCGGCCGTTCATCATCCGGCTTGGTCCACCCCGGCCAATCAGCTTCCCCGTGCCTGAGAAAATAGAGTTGCATACATTTAGTTTGTCAGAGGATTTGCCATTTCGGTCTGCGGGTGTGCGGGTCGTTTTCCCAGAGACGAACACCACCGAGAAAAGCGTTTCGATTGTGTCCCAATTTTACCCCTTTCGGCAGTCGATCGAATTTCTTCGCGCTGCCACCGCCGAGAACGACGTAATCGGCAATCAGCGATTTCTTCAACAACATGACGGCACGAAGCACTTCGCTCTTCCACCACTTTTCGCCGAGCTCTTTCAGACCGGACTTGCCAAGGTAATTCTCGATGATATGGCCGTTGCCATAAGGCAAGTCACCGAGTTCAAGTGGAAGCACGTTGTTTTCCCAGATTAGGGTCGATCCCAGTCCGGTGCCCAATCCAAGAAACAACATTCGCCGGCCGCGATAACTGCCGAGCGCCTGCATCGCGGCGTCATTGATGATGCGGACCGGTTTGCCTAACGACTTCTCAAAATTGAATCGCGTCCAGCCCGCCCCGAGATGCTTCGGCTCAGTCATGATAAAGCCGTTCCGGACCGGCGCCGGAAATCCGATCGAGATCGCCTCGAACGCCCAATCCTCCACCAGCGACTTGAGTTGACGCACCAATTCGCGCGGCGTCATTTCCGGACCGGACTTGAATTTTCGGCGTTGCGCGCGCGAGATCATCATCTTCACGTTCGATCCACCGACATCAATCACGAGGATTCTCTTCTTCACTTCGTCTCCGGTTTCGTAAGTCCGGTCACGCCGCTTTCCTTAATAACGGCAATTGGTATCAGCCGGTCCGCACGCGTTTTTTTCGTAGAACCACCAAGCTTTTTGGTGCGTTCGCGTGATACTTCGCGGAATTGCCACTGCGCCTGGCGGCGGGGTTCTGCACCTTCAGGTGTCAAACGCCGGTACGTGCCGTCCGGCTGCAATTCCCGCGCCTTGACGCGATCGTTCAGAAAAGCGGGAATAACGTCATTGATGATTTGATCGCGCAACGCCGGCGTCTCGATCGGAAACGCCAGCTCGATTCGACGGTAAAAATTGCGCGGCATCCAATCCGCGCTGGAAAGAAAAACCCGCGGCTGCCCGCCATTCTCAAAATAAAAGATCCGGCTGTGCTCAAGAAAACGGCCAACAATGCTGATGACGCGGATGTTTTCGCTGAGATCTGGAACTTTCGGACGCAAGCAACAGATCCCGCGCACCACCAGATCAATGGTCACATCTGCGCAGGACGCTTCATAGAGTTTCTCGATGATCTCCTGATCGACGAGCGAATTCATCTTCGCAACGATTCGGGCGGGCTTGCCTGCCAGCGCGTTATCGCGCTCGCGCTCGATCAGTTTCACGAAGCGGCTGTGCATGTCGAATGGCGAGACCAGTAACTTTTTCAGTCCGGGATAACCAGCGAGGCCGGTAAGCGTATTGAAAACGGTCGCCACCTCTTCGCTTAGCTGCGGTTCGCTGGTGAGCAGACTGAAATCGGTATAAATGCGCGCGGTGCGCGAGTGGTAATTTCCGGTGCCGAGATGGACGTAACGGCGGAGCTCGTCGGCGTCTCGCCTAACGATCAGCAACACCTTGCAATGTGTCTTGAGACCTACCACACCGTAGATCACGTGCGCGCCGGCTTCTTCTAGTCGTCGGGCCCATTGGATGTTGCTTGCCTCATCGAAACGCGCTCGTAGCTCGACGATCGCGGTCACCTGTTTTCCTGCGTTAGCCGCGTCGATCAGCGCCTCCACAATCGGGGAATCTCCGCTCGTGCGGTACAGCGTCATTTTGATGGCAAGCACCTGCGGATCTTTCGCCGCCGTCTCGACCAACTCGACGACTTCATCAAAGCTGTCGTAAGGATGATGCAACAACACGTCCTGTCGTCGCAAGACTTCGAAGAAATCCGCGTGTGGCGGCAACGCCGGATCCCGCGCCGGTTGAAACGGCCGATCTCTCAGCTTGGCAAAGGCGTCGTTGGCAACCAACGGAGCCAGGTGCGTCATCGTCAATGGGCCATTGAGCTTGTAAGCATCCGCTTCAGACAGATTGAAAAATTCGAGAAGCAGCTCCAGAAAATCTTTCGGACAATCGACCTCCACTTCCAGCCGCACCGCGTTGCCTCGACTGGTGCGCCGCAGTTCCTGCTCGATTGTTCGCAAAAGGTTTTCCGCTTCCTCATCGTCAATGTACAGATCGCTGTTACGCGTGACGCGAAACGCGTGGACGCCGTCCAGAATCAAGCCGGGAAACAATTCGCCGATGTGATGTTTAATCAGCGACGCAAGGTAGATGTATTCCCACGGCTCGTTCGCACCGTTGCCTCGAGGCATGAGAATAAGCCTCGGCACAACTCGCGGCACCTGGACAATGGCATGCAGCGGCTCGCCGCGACGGCGCGTTTTCGCTCGCACCAGCAAATTGTGGCTGCGGTTCAACAGATGCGGGAATGGATGACTGGCATCCACGGCCAGCGGCGTCAGCATTGGGAAAACTTCCTGCTGAAAATAGCGATTTGCCCAGGCAGTGCGTTTCGCCGACAACTCCGCGATCTCGCGCACGTAGATCCCGTTCTTTGCCAGCTCGGGCAGCAGCTCGTTGTTCCAAAGCGCATATTGCGTTCTCACAAGCTCGCGCACCCTCTTCTGGATGCGGTCGAACAGCTCTGTGGGACTCAACCCGTCAGGGCCAACGTCGCTCGTCTCGCTTTCAATTTGTTGTTTGATTCCGGCTACGCGAATCTCGAAAAACTCATCCAGATTTGAGCTGAAAATCGTGAGGAATTTAACCCGCTCAATGAGTGGCTGCGTTGGGTCCCGAGCTTCCTCCAGGACGCGCTGATTGAATGCGAGCCAGCTCAGCTCCCGGTTGATGAAATTCTTCGGATCGCCAAAACGGTCGTGCAGGGTTTGGACAACCTGCGGAACAGCGGCCGCATCGCTTTTCTCTTCGGCGCGTGCAGTGGCCTGGGCTTGCGGCATGTGTAACGATTGCCGATCAGCCGCGCCTGCGCAACGCTGCGTGTCAGGCGGAGGCGGCCACGGTCTTGTGCCTGATGTCTTCTGCAACCGCGGTGTAAACGGCGTCCTCGGCAATGTTAGTGGCGTGATCGCCGACGCGTTCGAGAGCGCGCGAGATCAGGACGAGGTTAAAATACCCGCGCAACTGCTCGCTATCCTCCATCATTCGCAAGGTTAATTTCGTGTTTGCATCGCGATTCATATCGTCGAGTTGCTTGTCGCGGTTGCAGACCGAATGCGCTAATTCAATATTTTCCCGCACGTAGGCGTTGATGGCGTCTTTGAACATCGACATCGCGTGCGCCTGGATTGGCACAATCATTTGCACTTCAGGCAGTGGCGGATGTCGATTCAACTTCCGCGCGCGTTTGGCGATGTTCGTGGCTTGATCGCCCACCCGCTCGATGTTTGGTGAGAGTTTAATGGCCGAGATCACCCGTCGCAGATCCGAAGCCACTGGCTGGAAGCGAAGCAAAACTTCGAACCCGTCCTTATCGATCTGTTTCTCCAACTGATCAATCTCTTCGTCATCTGCGATCGCGTGCGTGCAGAGATCGTCATTACGCTGAAACAAGCCCTTGAGTGCTCGATCCAGACTGCGCTCAGCCAGGCCGGCCATCATTAGCAGGTCGTTCCGAAGCGACGTTAACGCTTCATCGAATGTTCCAAGAATGTGCTTCGGTATCACCATTGTGGTCGTCGCTGTTTGCTGTCATAAAATCGCGGCGTCGCGAGCGACCGCGGTTACAAAATCATCCAAATCTCCCAGTGATGTAATCTTCCGTCTGCTTCTCGTTTGGATTTGTGAAAATTTTCGTGGTCGAGCCAACTTCGATGAGCCGTCCCATGTAAAAGAACGCCGTAAAATCGGAGACGCGTCCCGCTTGCTGCATGTTGTGCGTAACGATGACGATCGTGTATTGCGTCTTTAATCCGTGGATTAGTTCCTCGATTTTTGCAGTAGCGATGGGATCGAGTGCCGAGCAGGGTTCGTCCATCAAAAGAACTTCCGGTTGCACGGCGAGAGCGCGCGCGATGCAAAGCCGTTGTTGCTGGCCTCCGGAAAGACTCGTGCCGGATTTGTGTAAGTCGTCTTTCACTTCATCCCATAAAGCGGCCATCCTCAATGACCGCTCGAGCCGTTCGTTAAGGAATTTCCGATCGCTCACACCATTCAAGCGAAGACCGACAATTACATTTTCTCCAATCGACATCGTCGGAAATGGATTCGATTTCTGGAACACCATACCGACGCGCCTGCGCACAACTGCCGGGTCCATCCCGCTTGCGTAGAGATTTTGGCCGTGAAGGAACACACTGCCTTCGATGCGCGCCTGCGGCAGCAACTCGTGCATGCGATTGAGCGCGCGGATGAACGTCGATTTTCCACAACCACTCGGTCCGATGATCGCGGTGACCGCTTTGGCGGGCATATCCAGACTCACGTTGTCTATCGCGCACTTCGATGCGTACCACATGGAGACATCTTTAGCCTCCATTGCCAGAGGAAGCGGCTCTCCGTCTGGGTTTGAGAATGCCACTGCGCCGGAATCACGAGGTTCAACTACTTCAGGTCGCGGCATAGGTGCGGCAATCATCTTGAGAATTTACGGCGATGCAGTCCGAACACGGGTCACAAATCTCACCAGCACATTAACGCAGAAAACGCCTGTGACGAGAACGAGCGCTCCGGCCCAGGCCTGGCGGTGCCAGTCGTCGTACGGCGAGATTGCATATGTAAAAATTTGCAAAGGCAGCGCTGCAATCGGCTCGCTCAAATCGTGGTTCCAAAAGTGGTTGCCGAATGCGGTGAAGAGAAGGGGTGCAGTTTCGCCGCCTACGCGCGCGAGGGCGAGCAGAATGCCAGTGATGATTCCTCGCGACGCGGTCTTCACCACGATCTGGAGGATGGTCTTCCAACGTGCGATGCCCAGAGCGAGAGCGGCTTCGCGATAGCCCATGGGCACAAGAAGAATCACTTCCTCGGTTGTGCGAAGGATCAAAGGGATCATGATCAAACCCAGCGCCAGTCCGCCAGCGTACGCGGAGAAACTTTTGAAACGCAATACGATCAATCCGTAAACGACCACGCCCCAAATAATGGACGGGACGCCATTGAGTACGTCAGCAATGAAGCGCAGCACCGCATTCACACGCGCCGTGCCGTACTCAGCCAGAAAAATTCCGCCAAGTACGCCTACGGGAATTCCAATGATCGATGCAAGCGCCAGTAACTCCAGAGTGCCGACGATCGCGTTGGCCATTCCACCACCGGGTGCGCCGACCGGCTTCGGCAGGTTCGTGAAGAATTCGAGATTAACCGCGCCTATTCCGCTCATGAGCACATGAAAAAATACGAGACCGAGCGGCGTGATCACAAGCACGGCGGAACAGAGCGTCAGCGCGGAGACGAGCGCGCTTTTGAACTTGCGCCAACTATGATGGTCTATGCGCTGAGTCTGCATGTTTACTGAACCCGATCGGGCGCTGCGCCTGCGGTAATCGTTTTCAACAGCAGTTGTGCGAGGAGGTTCACCAAAATTGTGACGCCGAACAACACCAGCCCAATCTCGAATAAAGCTTGCAGATACATGTCAGTGGTCGCTTCAGTAAATTCATTCGCGATCACGCTGGCTAGCGTGTAACCGGGTTTGAACAACGACGCGGCAATCTGCGGCGTATTGCCGATCACCATCGTCACCGCCATCGTTTCGCCAAGCGCACGGCCAAGCCCGAGTATCACTGCGCCGAATAGACCTTTCCTGGCATAGCTGAGCACCGCGATACGGGTCACCTCCCAACGAGTTGCGCCCAGCGCGTACGCGGCTTCGCGCTGCAAATTAGGAACGCTGCGCAATATCTCGCGCGAGACCGACGTAATGATCGGCAGAATCATAATGGCAACAATAATTCCACCAGCCAGCATGCATGGCCCGTAAATCGGCCCGCTGAAAAACGGAGTCCAACCGAGTATTCGTTGCAGGAACGGAAATGGATGATTGCGCAGCCATGGGATCATCACGAAAATTCCCCACAGGCCCAGAATTACGCTGGGGATCGCCGCCAGCATTTCGATGAGCGAGACGATCGGTTGCCGGATCCAGAGCGGCGCGAGTTCGGTCAAATAAACCGCCGTCCCAATGCTCAGCGGTACCGCCAGAAGTAATGCGATCAGTGAGGAGATTGCTGTGCCGTAAATGAATGGCAACGCGCCGTATTGTTCCGCCACCGGGTCCCACGTTGACGTGATCACAAAATGCAATCCGAATTTTTGGATGGCCTGCCAGGAACCCGCTCCGAGTTGCCAGCCGATCAAAACGACCAGCAAAACAACGGCAAACGCCATCGACAATGTGAGCCAATAAAACGCCTTATCGCCAAATCGCGACGGAGGGGACATCCGCGCGTGCGTGGCGTGAATGGCGTCTGCTTCCTCGACAGTAATAGCCGGCATGCTCAAGGATTACGCGAAATCGTCGCTACATTTTGATTTCGTCAACCCGTTTCAGGACTAGCTGCTGGACACTCTCGGGTAACGACGCGTAATCGAGATCCTTTGCCATGGCCTCGCCTTTAGTGAGTGCCCACTTTAAGAACTCGACGAGCTTTTTGCCTTTGGTCGCGTCCTTTTGTTGTTGGTAAACAAGCAACCAGGTCGCGCCTGCGATAGGATAGGCGCCGTTGCCCGGAGCGTTCGTCATCGAGAAACGGAAATCGTCAGGAATGTTTGCTGTAGCCAGCGCGGCAGTGACCGAATCGAGCGTCGGCTTCACGAATTCGCCTGCTGAATTCTTGATATCCGCGTACGGCATTTTGTTCTGGATCGCATAAATCAACTCTACATATCCGATCGCGCCCGGTGTTTGTTTTACCTGGCCAGACACGCCTTCATTACCTTTGCCGCCGATGCCGGCTGGCCAACTAACGGATGTGTTGCTGCCCGCCTTCGATTTCCAATCCGAACTGACCTTGCTCAGGTAATCTGTAAAGATAAACGTGGTCCCACTCCCATCGGACCGATGCACAACCACGATGTCCTTGTCCGGCAGTTTTGCTCCAGGATTTGTCGCCGCAATTTTCGGATCATTCCACTTTTTGATCGTCCCAAGAAAAATACTGGCGATTGTGTCGGCATCGAGTTTCAGCGCTGGGCTGCCCTCGAGATTGTAAGTAATAACCACGGCGCCTGCGACCGTTGGGATGTGCAAGATTTTTCCCGGCGCCTTAGCCAGATTGTCGTCACTCATCGGCCCGTCGGATGCGCCGAAATCGACCGTCTGCGCCAGTATCTGTTTTTGTCCGCCTCCGGAACCGATCGATTGATAATTGAACCGGACGGACGGATCAACCTTCGCGTATTCGTCAAACCACTTCGAGTAAATCGGATACGGGAACGTCGCGCCGGCGCCGTTGATCATCATCTGCGCCGAGGCTGTAGCGCCCAGTCCAAACACGATTGTAAGTCCGAGGAGAATTTTCGATCTGTACGATTTCGTCATATAGCGAAATTGCCGCACCCCGATTGAATCGGTCAAAACCTTTACTGTTACGTTTGTGTGACAAGGAGCTTTGCGATCGGATCGGAAATTATCCGCAACATGTTCCACACATCGAAGACGGATTGTGTTTTGTTGCGAGAAATGTCGATGCCTCGCTCCTGCAATGCTTCTACCGCCACAGGATTGAGAACGCCATGTTCCAACCCGGCGCTCTGAGCTTCGAAGTAATCGCCACACACATCTCCTTAAGCAATGCCGCAGCGATCTGGCTGCGCGCACTGTTCTGCACACAAACAAAAAGAACCTTCTTTTTCACAGGCCCGAATGTTAACCGAAACGGAACACTATTGAAGCCATCCTGGGGCTTGTCACCAGAACGTCACATTACGCTCGGCAGCACCACACGGATCGTTGTGCCTTTGTCGAGTTCACTTTCGGCCTCCACGCGGCCGCCGTGTAGTTGTGCGATGTGTTTTACAATCGCAAGGCCGAGGCCGGTTCCGCGAATCTTGTCAGGGCCGCGTGCTTTGTCCGCGCGGTAGAATCGCTCAAAAATACGTGGCAAATCTTCTTTGGTGATACCGATGCCATCGTCGCTAACAGTCAGCTCCATTTCACCGTCGCGTTGCCGGGCGCTCACCCGAATCTCGCCATGCTCGCGCGAATATTTCACGGCATTGTCGAGCAGATTGTAAAGGGCTTCCTGTAGCCGCGTCCGATCCACGTAAATTGTCGACAATTCGGGCGGAACATCGACCCTCATGTTGAGCTGTTTGCTTGTTAATTTCTTTTCCCAATCCCGAATCATTTCCAGGAGAAAACTGGATAGATCCACCGTCGTCATCTGCAAATTCGGGTTGCCTGACTCCAGTTGCGCGAGCGTGAGCAAGTCTTGCACGAGCAATTCAAGCCGATCGGAATGGCGCTCCATGACGCGAAGAATTCGGGTGAGCTCTTCGCGCGGAGTCTTTGGACTATCGAGTAACGTCTCGATGTAGCCGCGGAGGATCGACAGCGGCGTGCGCAATTCGTGCGAAACGTTAGCCACGAAATCCCGCCGCACTTGATCGATCTTTTTGAGCTCGGTGATGTCATGAAACAACACCAGCACTCCGGTGATCTCGCCCGAGTCGTTCCTGGTCGCGACGGCATGCAACTCAATTTGCGAATCCCCGAGAGGCAACTCGCAGCGAACCGGTCCGTCACCACGAAACGCATCTGTCAGCAGCTGATCGAGTGTTGGATCACGGACAATTTCCAACAGCGGCGTCGCTACTGAGATTTCGGGTGCGTCGAATAACTTTCGAAACGTCTGGTTCGTCAGAATCACGCTGCGGTTCGAGTCGACAACCAACAATGCGTCGTGCATTGCCGAGAAAATAGTTTGCATTCCCGATTCGCGTTTTGCGATCTGCTTTTGGAGTTGCTCCAACTCATTAACAATCTTCTCAAGCTGGAACCCGATGCGTTGCGCAGGCACGCCGCCCTCGATCAAAAATGTTCGCGGCCGTTCGCGGCGGCCGATTTGCCTTATGACTTCTTCAACCTGCCGCCACGGCGCGATCCATTTGCGCCAGACAATGAAAGCGGCGCAGCCAAACACAACGCAGATGAGGACTACAAGCAGCGAAGTCATGGAGTTTTACACGCCACGCATTGTCATTCTGAACGAAGTGAAGAATCTCGGATCATTTGTGTCACGTCGAGCAAAGTCGAGACATCCCGTTGCGACACGGTAACCTATTTCAACGGGATTCCTCGACTACGCTTCGCTCGCTCGGAATCACAACGCGGACGCGCCTGGGCGATAAAAAAATGATGTTCTAGAGCTACTATTCGCGCATCCGATAGCCGAAACCGCGCACGGTTTCAATCACATCTCCGGCGTTGCCGAGTTTTTCGCGCAGTCGGCGCACGTGCGTGTCGACCGTGCGGGTATCGATTACGCTCTCGTAACCCCAGACATCGTTAAGCAACTTGTCGCGGTCCTGCACCCGGCCTCTACGCTGGATTAACGTTCGCAGCAGCTTGAACTCCAGACTGGTGAGATGCACCCGTTTGCTGTTCACACGCACCTGATGACGCGCAGGATCGATGGAGATAGAACCGGCCTTCAGCGTTTCCTCTGGTTTCTCGCCGCGCCGTAAAATCGCCCGGATTCGCAGCGTCACTTCGCGCGGACTGAAAGGCTTCGTTACGTAATCGTCAGCGCCGAATTCCAAACCGACGATCCGATCGATCTCTTCTGCTCTGGCCGTGAGCATCAAAATCGGGATGTGCGATGTCGCCGTGTCCGCTTTCAAAATTCGGCAGACTTCCAACCCGGACATTTTTGGTAGCATCAAATCAAGAATGATGAAATCGGGACGGTCGTCCCGCGCCTTCTGCAAACCACTTGCGCCGTCGGCCGCTGCTGTGGTCTTGAAGCCAGCCCTGCGCAAGTTCAGCGAGAGAAGGTCCGTCACGTCGCTCTCATCTTCGACGATGAGGATGTTCCTGCCGGAGGCGTTGTCCATTCAGCAGATTCAACTCACCTCCGCGATAAATTTCAACCGTTTCTACGGCCGTTGACGTAGTTAGACCTGCGGCAACAGCAAAGTTTGCCGAATCGTCACGAGTTCGTCATACGGCTGTAACAATCGGCCTCTAGCCTGCTCGCAGCTACGGGAAAGAATTCCCACAGAGCGCCAAACCATATCACCAAAGGAGAAACTTATGTTTATCAAGCGATCCATTTTGCGAACAGCAGGCACTACCCTGGCTGCCACTATTTGCCTGGCAGTGCAATCACTCGCCGCGCAAACATCCTCTGAATCTAAAGCAATCGAGGAGTTAAAGCGCCAGGTAGCCGAACTCCAAAAGGAGGTAGCTAGTCTGAAACAACACGGTGGACCGGCACCTGCCGCCATTGCGGAAGGCAAAACCAAGACTGTTGTGGGCGCTGACGGCAAAACTTATACGGAGAAGTTGGTTCCGGATTTCGGCGGCTCGAAATGGAAGCTGTCTTCAGCGATCACCGAATTAGAGCTCTTCGGTGATGCACGTCTTCGATACGAATACCGCGGGGGCAGACTGCCCGATGACGATCCGAGTCATCCCAATGATTGGTATGAGCGCAAACGTGAGCGTTACCGCTTGCGCCTGGGATTGCGCGGCACGCTGCTTGACGACTGGTTTTTTGGAGTGCGATTGGAAACCAGCACCAACCCACGCTCGACAAACGTGACCTTCGGTGATGACAGCAATGTCAACGGTCCTTTCTCGAAGGATAGCGATCGCATTAACGTTGGGCAGGCTTACCTCGGCTACAAGGGATTCCACGATTTTACATTCACCGGCGGTCGATTCGCGGTTCCATTTGTAAACACATCATTGCTTTGGGACGACGATATCAATGTGGAAGGCCTGGCTGAGCAGTGGAAACACACATTTGTGTTTGGGGCGGAACCGCCACCGCCACCGTCATTCAGCAAGGATGGAAAAGCAGTGGTAGCTAGCAAACCAACCGAGCCATTCCTTAAGCTCGATCTCTTTGCAAACTTCGGTCAATTCGTTTACGACGATGACAATCCGGAAAATCCAATCGGCCCCCGGCCTACGACAACGCAGCCGATCACCGGGGAAAATCAGTTCACCCCAAACAACGATGCGTTCCTGTTGGGATGGCAGGTCGGCGCGAGATTTGAGTTCCCGCACATTCTCTACTTTCAGTTTGCGCCGACGCTCTACAATTACACCGGCAACGGCGACACCTTTAACACCCATTTCTCAGGCGACCCGGGCGGCAACCAAACCGGGATCAACAGCCTTTTGGTTTTCGATGTCCCGGCCGAAATCGGCTGGAAAGTTGGAAACATTCCAATGCGGATCTTTGGTGATTTCGCGACGAACTTCGAAGCTGACGATCGTGCGACGGCGGCGGGTCACTCGGACAAGGGTGGTGATCGTTACGCGTATGAGATCGGTCTCAGTATTGGTCAATTAAAGAAGAAGGGCGATTGGGAGATCCGCGGCTGGTGGCAACACACCGATCAGTACGCAGTGGATCCGAATCTCGTCGACTCAGACATCTTTGATAGTCGAGTTAACTTGGAAGGCGTTGGCCTGAAAGCTGGCTACATGCTCGCTGATGCCATTAGCTTCAACCTCACGTACGCCTATGGCTGGCAGGTGGACGACTCGATCGGGACCGGTGGTATCGGCGACATTCCGATAAATCCGCTGAACCAATACCAGATATTTCAAGCGGATCTGAGCGTTAAGTTTTAGCGGTTAGGTTAATCGAAGCCCGCCAGGAGAGCTCTCCCCGGCGCTGCTTGTGTGCAGTCGCTCAGTCTCAATCGCGAAATCAGATCAATCTGCTCTCACGACATTAATGAGCAGCGACTCGAACGCGCGCGTAAATCCGTGACGACATGGAGCGCGGATTGAAACGTTGCGCGGCGAATGCCGACATTGCATAGCTCGGCTCGGCAGGGTTGATTAATGGCCATGAGAACAAAGCTCGCTGATTCACCGTCTGAAACTATTCGCGAGGAAGTCCGACGTCGTTATGGCGCGACTGCTGCAGGAAAATCATCTGATTGCGGCGATGGATGCTGCACTTCCACTAGTGCCGACGCCCTCGGGTATTCGGCTGAAGAGTCAGCGGTCGTCCCCGAAGCCGCAAGCCTCGGGCTTGGCTGCGGGAATCCACTGGCAATCGCGTCGTTGCAGCGAGGGCAAACGGTTCTCGATCTCGGTTCTGGGGCGGGCTTCGACTGCTTTCTTGCAGCGCGAGCCGTTGGGCCGAGCGGCATCGTTATCGGGGTGGACATGACGCACGAGATGCTCGCGAAAGCGCGCGAGAACGCGAAAAAGAACGGATTCACCAATGTGGAATTTCGGTTGGGAGAAATCGAAGCGCTTCCTGTGGCAGATGGAACGGTCGACGTGATCATTTCCAACTGCGTAATCAATTTATCTCCAGAAAAGGCGCGCGTCTTTAGAGAAGCGTACCGTGTTCTGAAGCCGGGCGGCCGACTCGCGGCCGCCGATATCGTGGCCACGGCACCAATGCCTGACGACGTCAAAGACGATTGGGCGGCTTACACCGGATGCATGGCTGGCGCATCGCAGATCACAGAGCTGGAAGAGATGTTACAACAATCCGGCTTTGACCAGATCAGGATTGCACCGAAAGACGCATCTCGCTCCTTCATTCGGGAATGGCTTCCCGGAAAACGGATGGAAGATTACCTGGTGTCGGCGACGATCGAGGCTGTGAAACCAACTTCTTCCGAAAATTCTGAGCGACAGGACGTGCGTAGATGACGCGATTCTGTGCTCTGAGTTTTAAGCGAGCTTATGAGTCGGCTGATACAACTGGGCATGATTCGCGCCGGGCACGATCATCACGATAGCGCAGCCGTACTCGCGACGGTCGATAGGACTCCGGAATTGCGCGCCTTTTGTCCGTAACTCGCCGGCCGTCGCTCCGATACGTGTTCCACGCGGTAAACGGGTCTTCGTTAAGTCGCCACTTTAGGAGCGCTCAAGCTTTTATCGTAGAACCCAGAGCGATCGAAGCAGCATGGGCGGCGCTTCCCGCTCGCGAGCATCGAGCAGGCAGTTTTCATCCGGCGCGCGCGCGTCTCTTCCTGCTTCGCGGAGGTGATCCATTGAATCCAATCCCGGCGCGCGGCGGGCGTGATGTCCGACCATAATCTTCTCGCCTTCAGGGCGGCGGCAGCGAGAGCTTTTCTCAACTCTGCCGGCAGTTCTGGTTCGGGTTCCTCTGCGGCGGGTGCGATCTCTAGCGTGACGACATCGCCTGCCTCCGCGGCGACAGCTTCATTCAGCTTCCGGTCGACTTTGAGCCAGTGGCTCTTTTGACCATCTGGCTCGAGCATCGCTTTAAAGGCAACGCCATTGATGGTGCCTTCGATCGCCGTCATGCCTCGCGATGGAAGCTTCGCACTGGCATTCTTTGGCAGGACGAGAAAGGTCCAGGAGCCGGCCTTCTCGCGCTGATCCGCTCGAGGGCCGGCCGGCGCCATTGCCGGACGGAAGAGTTTCGCTTTGAAACGGATTTTAGAAGCGGTCTTATTCATTTGCCTGGTGCCCTTTTCAGACGCGCGGAGTCGAGGTCAGGAAACACGACGAGATCCTAACGAGAATAAGATGGGCCGTGGCTTAGGCGAACCCAAGTGGCTGCTCGGCCGTGCACAGTAGCTACACTGGACATCAAAAAAGTAACGCTGTCTGAGGCCATGGTTGTAACCCCGGTTATACGTTAGTCCTGCATCCGTGAATGAGTCCGCCAATAACAAGTCCTCCGATGCCGCCGAGCACTAGAATGGGAACATACTTGTGAGTGATGATGGCGTCTGGCAGGCTAATGAGCAGGCCGAAAAGAAGGCCAACTATCCACCCAGGCCAGCTCGGCAACTGCACGCATCCAATGACAAAGCCGATCGCAAAGCGGCTAGTGAAGGCGCCTAGCAGAGCTGTGTTCTTATCGGGAAAAGACATGGGCAGCATCAGGGCGACATCTAACGCGCCGAACACCAGTCCCGCAACCAAACCAAGAATGACTTTGGACATGCTCGCTTGTAACAGAAACGTCCCGTGTTCACAACACAACGAGAGTTCAACACACCGCTGCGTTTAATCCAATCACTTCTTCATCATCAAATCGCGCTTCGCTTTGAATTCGGAGCCCGGTTTCCATTCAGGAAATCTGACGCCATTGGCTACTTCGTAACCAACTTCGAATAAAAGTTGAACATCTTGCACACAGCCAGAGAGGTCCCAATCGGGACGCACTTCGTCGGTGACCTGGTGGTAATCTGTTGAGTCATATTCGTCGGATCGGAGTGGCGCGGTCTCGGAACGGGAGAGAAGATGTTCGCCTTTGCCGATGTAAAGCGAAGGCAGACCAACTTTCGAGAATTCGAAATTGTCAGCGCGGTAGATCTTGCCTTTGTCAGGGCGGCTATCTGGAATCGCGGTGCGGCTCTGCTGTTTGGCCGCGGCAGCAAGAAGATCGTCCATCGTGGAAAAACCAAGACTCAGATCCTCGATGTCGCGCGCTTTGCCCCAAACGTTCATGCTGTCGAGGTTGATGTCGGCCAGCGTTTTCTCGAGGGGATAAAGCGGATGCTCCGCATAATACTTCGCACCGAGCAATCCCGCTTCTTCGGCTGTTGTCGCCATGAATAACACTGACCGTTTCGGCGGCGGATTTACTTTTGTGAAGGCGGTAGCGAGTTCGATCACCGACGCTACACCTGAAGCATTGTCGATCGCGCCGTTAAAGATCTGATCGCCCTGCAATTCGGGATGGCGGCCGAGATGATCCCAGTGCGCGGTATAGACAACATATTCACCGTTCAATTTCGGATCGCCGCCTTCGAGTTTGCCGATGACGTTGTGCGATTTGAATGAGCGAACCTGTTGTTTGATCTCAATATTCGCTTTGGCATTCAGGACCACAGGTCGAAAGTTCTTGGTGATGGCAGATTTCTTGAGGGCGTCGAAATCCTGGCCGGAATCGGCGAATAGTTTTTTCGCAACATCGAGCGTGATCCACGAACGCGCGGAGACCGCATCCATATTCTTGTTGGCATTATCGAGCTCGAAGTTTTCTTTGCTCCAACTCGACTTCACTACCTGCCAGGGATAAGCGGCAGGTTCTGTCTCGTGGATGATGATCGCCGCCGCCGCGCCTTTTTGCGCTGCGATTTCATATTTGTAGGTCCAGCGACCGTAGTACGTCATCGCTTTGCCTTTGAAAATCTTTTCGTCCAATCTTGACGAATTTTTCGGATCAGGAACGGGCGGATCGCCGATCAGCATCAGCAGCGTCTTGCCCTTTACATCGACATTCTTGTAGTCGTCCCAGCCGTACTCCGGCGCCACGACGCCGTATCCCACAAAGACCAGATCTGACTTCTCAATTTTGATCTCTGGCTGGAGGCGCGCGGATGAAGCAACAAAATCATCCTGATCTTTCAGGCTCATCGTTTTGTCGTCAATTACGAACGACATTTGCGGTTCGCTTTTGATCCCCGCGAGAGAAACCTCTTGTGTATATCCGCCGTCGGGATTTCCCGGTTTAAGTCCGATCTTTTTGAACTGATCGGTGATGTATTTAACCGAAAGCTCTTCGCCTTTTGACCCCGGCGCGCGCCCCTCAAATTCATCCGATGCGAGAACCTTGATGTGTGCGAGCAGACCGTCCGGCGTGATCGCCTCAAGCGCCGGCTGCAAACGCTCCTTTAATTCATCATTTCCAAGGAGCGACGTCGTCGCGGCGAAGAAGAGCGCGAATAACAAGCGCAACATTTTCATGCCTGTTCATTAGCGGCGCTTCGCGACCCCTGCAAATCTCTCCCGCGCCCGCTATTTTGCCACACAAACGTAACAGTAATTTTTTTGTCGCTGCATCGCGTTGTTCTTACGCTGGTTCCTGATTGTTATGCAGTCACTGACTTCGCGCCAACACGGTCCACTGCAACTTTTCGCGACACAACAACGGTTTTCCTTTGGCGAATCCGGCGAGGACTTCTATGCGCCTCGGAGTTATCGCGCCGCGTGGATTTCCGATATGCATCTTGGCACCCGCGGGTGCAACGCCACTGCGCTGCTGGATTTTTTGCGCCAGACTGAGTTCGAGACGCTGTACATCGTGGGTGATTTGATCGATGTCTGGTCGTTGCGCCGCGCGATCTACTGGCCACAGCAACACAACGACGTCATTCAAAAAATTCTGCGCAAAGCCCGCAAAGGCACGCGTGTAGTTTACATACCAGGAAATCATGACGAACTGGTAACGAGCTTCTGTGGGACTTACGGAAATATCGAGATCAAGAAACACGCAATCCACGTGACCGAATCAGGCGAGCGGATCTTGATTATTCACGGTCACGAACTCGACGTGGTCGTGTCAGGCAGCGGCCGGATGAAGTGGCTCGCGTGCGCAGGCGATGTCAGCTATCAGTTTCTGCTTTCGCTTAATCCGCTAATTAACTTTGTCAGGCGGCATTTCGGTCTGGGCTACTGGTCGCTCAGTGCGTACGCCAAGCGAACGGTAAAGGACGCTGTCAGTTTCATCGGTAAATTCGAAGCCGCTGTGGCTCATTATGCGGAGCGTTACGACGTCGATGCCGTGCTGTGCGGTCACATCCACAGTGCGGCGATGCGCGAATTCGGTTCGATCTCGTATTACAACTGCGGTGACTGGGTGGAGAGCTGCACGGCACTGGTCGAGGGCGACGATGGCATGATCTCGCTGGTTAATTACCACTTGCTCTGCTCGAGCGCGGGCTCAGTGGCTCCGGCGATCGATTCCACTCGGCCGAACCAGGCGTTGGTGAGCAATTAGAATTTTAGGGCGTGTCTGAGACGCCGCGGCGTTTGATACAAACGCGCTACGATGACACTTCAACCTTGGTGAATTCTCGTTAATACCCTGCTTTAGCTGGGTTTTACGGCGTGTCTTGGAGTCTTAAAACTGCTTCAGCAGTTTGTACCAAGTGCAATGGAGGAAAACCGCTCAAGCGGTTCGTACTTTTTTCTGCGACGACACGCACCTGGCTGAAGGGAGGTGCTATTGAGAATATCCGCCGCGCTTCGCCCGGCGTGTTTCTCAGTCGTCGCAGCGTTTTAACAATTCGTAACCTGACGCGCCGCGCATTTGGTTTAACTAAGCACCCAGTTATGACTACGATCACACTGAAACGAACAGTTAACAGACAAACGCGCGCGCAAACACCGGCGATGAAACGCCTATCGTTTCGTGACCTTACTCGATCTTATCTCGTCCGCGAAAAGGCTCTGGAGTTCGCAATGGAGGCGCTGTTCTTTGCCATAATTATGGCAATCTCTGCCTGGCCGGTCCTGGCAGCCGCAAACGCAGTGGGCGAATTCCTTTAGCAGGCGTCGATGTAGCAAACACTTGTGTCTTTCATTACCATCCTGCTTTAGCTCCGTGTTATACTGCCCGCCGGCTTTTCCCCACCGCTTCAGCAGTTTCCCGGAAGTGCCATCCAGTAAACCGCTGAAGCGGTTCGTACTTTTTCTGCAGACACGCACGTCACTGAAGCGAGGTGTTAATGAGAGCATTCTTTGAATTGCTTAAGCAGGTGTGAAATCTGAGCTTTGGCTGTAGCCGGCATCGATGATGCCGGCGGTAACATCCCCAAAATCAGCGCCCCCGGCCTACAGCGCCGGCGCGAAAACCTCGACAGCTAACATCATGTGTTTAGGATGCTAACCTTGTGCGACGGGCCAATCGAACACCACACAATCGCGAAATTGAACGGAAATTTTTAGTCAAACGGCTGCCGGACAATTTCAAGCGGGCGCGCCATTTCATTATCGAGCAAGGTTACCTGGCAACGGAATCGGCTGGCAGACAAGTTCGCCTAAGAAAGGCGGGGAGCGCAGTCTCTCTCACATTTAAGGTTGCTCGCAGCAGTCATCGCGAAGAACGCGAGATCAAGTTAAGCCCGAAACAGTTTGCAGCGTTGTGGCCGGGTACGGTTGGCAGAAGACTGCGGAAGGTGCGTTATGAAATTCCGTGGAACAACGTGACAATCGAAATCGATATTTATCGCGGCCGGCATGCAGGTCTGGTTGTGGCGGAGGTAGAATTCCCTAACAGCGCCAGCTGCCGCAGGTTCAAAGCGCCGTGGTGGTTTGGGCGCGAAGTGACCAGCGCAAAACGCTACAGCAACGTTCGGCTAGCGCTGGAATAGCAACCCACCGGCTTCACAATGATTAGTCGGCAAACGCTGCAAACGACTACGCGATTATGCACTGGAACTCGGGCGGTGTTTCTACCCCGAACCATCTAAGCCGTTTGCAAAACGCATATCGATCTTCGCTAGCAACG
>JBJMXF010000102.1:0-18829 GCA_045809725.1 Candidatus Udaeobacter sp.
ACTCGCGGTTGTGGTACAAAACGGTGAACGATTGGGTGGACCAATGGTGCAAGTAACATAGGCTTCCAGCCTGTTTCGGTCCGACATGCATCCGTGCTTGTCGATCTCCGACACCGCCAGGCTGGGAAGCCTGCCAGACGAATCAGGCAGGATGCCTGAGTTACGCCGTGACCCTTGACTTTTTGCGCTTGTTGCGCATTAAAACGCTTCGAGAATTTATGGAACGTTTATTCTTTAAAGTTTTGTGCGGAGTTCTCTCTACTGGACTCATTTTATTCGTCGCAGGGTGCGGCGAAGATCCGCGCTATTCCGGCAACACCCAGTATCTGGGCGGCGGCGTTTACGGCGGCGAGCAAGGTGGTGGTGGTCCACCGCGCGACACGGTCTCGTATTGGGACGGCGATCACACCAGCGGTCCTCCTTCCATTAAGATCAGCCTCGGGGAACAGCGCGCCTATTTTTACAAAGGCGGCGTGCTCGTCGGCGTTTCGCAATTGTCCACCGGCCGCGAGGGACTGAACACTCCCGTCGGTAATTACAAAATCATTCAAAAGGACAAAGACCACGCCTCCAGTTTATTCGGAGATTATGTGGACGCTTCCGGCAAGGTGGTCGTCCCCAATATTGATATAAAAAAGGATCCGAAGCCGCCGGGAACGCACTTCAAAGGGACGCCGATGCCCTACTTTATGCGCATCGTGTCGGGAACAGGATTGCATGCCGGATATTTGCCGGGGTATCCGGCCTCGCACGGCTGCATTCGCATGCCTGAATTTATGGCGGAAGATTTCTTCAAATCCGTCTCTGTCGGGACGCCGGTCACGATTACGAATTAATCCTCCCGGGAAGCTGTCAGTTTCCCCTACAGGCTAGAGGCTACAGGCGCGGTAGGCTGGCGTCTGACACAGACGCGCTACAAAGACACCTTCTGAGCGTGTGAGAAGCGATCTTGATTGAAACATCTGGCTTTGTTCGGCGTTGTATCTGGGCTTGCAGAAAATTCCTCCTCACTTCATTCTGACGATCCCGCACGGGTAATATGATCGTAATCGCGCAACCAAACGCTACCGAGGAACAGATCCAGCGAATCGTCACGCGCGTTCGCGAATTTGGGCTTGAGGCGCAACTCAGCCGGGGCGCATCACGGGTGATTGTCGGCGTTATCGGGCCTGAGGCACTCCTCCGGGAAAAGGCCATCGCAGCAATGCCCGGCGTGGAAGCGATCGTGCCCGTGCTGAAACCGTACAAACTTGCAGCACGCGATTCACGGGGCGCTTCCTCCGTGCCGATTGGAGACGTCCGCCTCGGCGAACACGAGGACGTGGCTCTGATTTGCGGTCCGTGCTCGGTCGAAAGCAAAGAGCAGATTTTGTCCATTGCGACAATCGTCAAAGAGTCCGGCGCAAGAATCTTGCGCGGCGGCGCATTCAAACCGCGAACGTCACCGTACAGTTTTCAAGGCTTACGCGAAGAAGGACTGCGGTTTCTCGCCGAAGCGCGCGCGCAAACTGGCCTCCCCGTCGTAACAGAAGTCATGGACCCGCGCGATCTGCCGATGATCGAAAAATATGCGGATTGCCTTCAGGTAGGCACGCGCAATATGCATAACTTCTCGCTCTTAAAGGAAGTGGGCCGTAGCAGCCTTCCCGTGCTGCTGAAGCGCGGATTTAGCGCGACAATCTATGATTTGATCATGAGCGCGGAATACATCCTGAACGAAGGCAATTCAAATGTGGTTCTGTGCGAGCGCGGCATTCGCACATTCGATAACTCTGCGCGTTACACGCTCGATTTAAGCGCTGTTCCCATTTTGAAATCAAAAACGCATCTGCCAGTAATTGTCGATCCAACGCACGCGCTCGGCCTTCGCGAGTTCGTGCCGCAGATGTCTCTCGCCGCGGTCGCAGCCGGAGCCGACGCGCTGATGATCGAAGTCCATGATTCTCCGGAGCAGGCCAAGAGCGATGGTAACCAGGCTCTCACGCCGGAAATTTTCGCCGAGCTCGTTCCGCGCTTGCGCGGAGTCGCTGCAGCCATCGGTCGCGAAATGTAGTAACTGACTTCGCGCGCCTGATTGCCAACGCGTTGAGGACAACGCGTTCCACCGGTGGATCCGCTTCTCCGAAGACGATGCCATTAGAAATCGCCGAAGGCGCAAGAATACGGACGTGTAGAATCCGCTGTCCTCAGCGAATCTTTTGCGCCGCGCGACAGTTCGGCGCTGACGAGCAGCGCACGCTACAGCTCTTCGAGCAGCTACAATTCTCCGTGATTTAGCGTAAAGTTTGCGGTGGAAAAATCAGCGGAACTTTTGGAACGCGTCGCAGCAAGCGAACCAATCGCGCGCAAGCTCGAGGCGATACAACGAGCTGAATGGCCCGTTCAATTTTCCCATGTAATCCAGCCGGCGCAGCCATTTCTGGCTGCCGTTCTCGCGAATGCCTATCACGGACGTCGGCTCGGTAAACGGCAGGCTCGTGCTTCCACGATTTGGATCCTCTGCCCCAGCGTTCATTCCCACGAAATGTTTTATGAAAGCTTGCTCAACTGGCAGCCAGGCGCGCTCTTCCTGCCGGAAGCAGAGCTGAGCGGGATCGAAAATGTCTTGCCCGATCCGGAAATCACAGCGGAACGGCTGGCGTTGTTTTTGCAAATAGAGCGCGACACCGGCGCCCGTATCATCGTGGCGACACGCGCAAGTCTCGATCAAGCTGCGCCGAAACGCGGGAGCCTTGAATCCGCAGTTGTTCAATTGCGTCGCGGAGCAATCGCGGAAATGGAAGAGTTTCTCGAACGACTCGCGACCAGCGGCTATGAACGGGCCTCACAAGTCACCACTCGTGGACAATTCGCTGTCCGCGGCGGGATTATCGATCTTTATTCGTGGCACGCGCCGTTGCCGTTTCGATTGGAATTCTTTGGCGACCAAATCGAATCGCTGCGCGAGTTCGATATCGATACGCAAACTTCGGTGCGCGATTTGCGTTCGATCGACATTCTGGTTGGCCAAGGAGCGGCGGCTTTCCAGGCGCCGGGGCGATCTGGCGATAGCCATTCTTTGACAGAAGACCAAAGCGGCATCGTTCGCGACTACGTTCGCGAGCGCGACCTGATCGTCGACGTCGAACCTGATGAAGTTTCAAACGCGCATGTCCAAATCAGCGAAGGCTGGATTGAGACTGGTCCGGAAGACTTCAGCGGCGCGTTTCAGGATTGCGACATTGGAGAGTTTGGCGCCGGCGATCTCGTACTCGCCGAGGCCAAGCGCACACAGTTCGCCCAGCGCTTGAAAGAATGGCGCGCGAACAACTCCAGAATCGCAATTTATTTTCAAACCGAAGGCGAGATCGAGCGGTTCCGCGAAATTATGGAAGGGAGGCTTGAGGGAATCGATTTCGTCGAAGGCTCGCTCGCTCGCGGCTTTTGTTTTGCGGCGGCCAATCTCATCGTTCTCTCCGCTGCGGAGTTGTTCGGACGATTGGCCGTCCATCCTCGAAGGCTTTTGCGGCTTCGACGCGCTGAACGTCACCGCGCCCAAATCGATTTCAGCGAACTCGCTGAAGGCGATTTCGTCGTGCATCTCGAGCACGGTATCGGACGATTCCTGGGCCTGATGGAAATTGGTAGGGACCGATCGCCGGGCGGTCCTTCAATCGAGGCTGCGGCGCGCCCGGCGATCGCGCCCCAGCAGGACGGAAAGCAGGAAGTCCTCGCAATCGAGTTCGCCGATGAAGCGAAGCTGTACGTACCGCTCGAGCAAGCTTACCTCGTGTCACGCTACGTCGGAGCAGGAAAAAAATCGCCGGCGCTCAGCTCGCTCGGCGATGGCAAATGGGCCCGCGCAAAAATCAAAGCCGCGGAATCGATTTTCGATTATGCGGGCAAAATGCTGGCGATCCAGGCAGAGCGACAGATGCAGCCCGGCTACGCGTTTGCGCCCGACACGAAATGGCAGGCCGAATTTGAACGTTCATTCCCGTTCCGCGAAACGCCGGACCAAATGAAGGCGATCATCGACACGAAGATCGACATGGAACGGCCACGGCCCATGGATCGCCTGATTTGCGGCGACGTTGGTTTCGGCAAAACGGAAGTCGCAGTGCGGGCCGCGTTCAAGGCTGTGATGGAGGGAAAGCAGGTAGGCGTGCTCGCGCCAACGACTGTTCTTGCTCAGCAACATTTCGAAGTGTTTCGGCAACGCATGCTCGAGTATCCGGTGCGGATCGAAATGCTCAGTCGTTTTCGTTCGCACTCCGAACAGAAAAAAGTGCTGCGATTGCTGCGCGAAGGCGGCATCGATATTGTCATAGGCACGCACCGCCTCATTTCCGGCGACGTCGTCTTCAAGGACCTCGGTCTGGTCGTGATTGATGAGGAACAGCGGTTCGGTGTTCTGCACAAAGAAAAATTCAAAGAGCTCTTCAAGCTCGTCGATGTGTTGACACTTTCCGCCACGCCGATTCCGCGCACGCTTTATCTTTCACTGGTGGGCGCGAAAGACATGTCCACAATCGAGACTCCCCCACTCAATCGCTTGCCAGTCGAAACGGTCGTGTCGGCATATGATGAACGGATCATCCGCGCAGCGATTGATCGCGAGCTCGAAAGGCAGGGTCAGGTTTTCTTTTTGCACAACCGCGTCGCCTCGATCGAGCGCGTGCGCGAGCGCATCGTGAATCTTTGTCCGCACGCCAGAGTCGAAATCGGCCACGGCCAGATGGACGCCGACGAACTGGAAGCCGTGATGGCGCGATTTATCGCCGGGAAAATAGACGTGCTCGTTTGCACCACGATCATTGAAAGCGGTCTCGATATTCCGAATGCCAACACGATCATCATCGATCGCGCCGATCAATTTGGCCTCGCGGATTTGTACCAATTGCGCGGGCGCGTCGGCCGCGCCGAGCACAAGGCATATGCGTATCTCCTTCTGCCACGCGAAATGATGACAGTCGGTGCCGCGCGCAAGCGCATCAGCGCAATCAAGCAATACAGCTCGTTAGGAGCTGGTTTTCGCATCGCCATGCGGGACCTGGAGATTCGCGGCGCGGGCAGCATTCTCGGCACCGCGCAGAGCGGGCACATCATGGCGGTCGGTTTCGATTTGTATTGTCAGTTGCTCAAGCAGGCAGTGGCGCAGTTGAAGGGACAAAAACCACGGCTGCGGCTGGACGTCGACGTGCGCCTGGATTTTGTGGTGACAAACGAAGCAGAGTTCATCCCGCCGAAGGCAGGGCGAGCCTCCGGTTCGCCACAGGACGAATCCGCCGGGGCGAACTTGCGTAGCCGAGGCGCAAGCGAGACGCATACGCTACCCCGCATTCCAGCCTTCATTCCGGTCGCCTACGTGAGCGACCCGGCGATGCGCATACGATCGTATCGCGAGATTGCGGAGCTCACGTCGCGAGAACAACTTGAGTGGTTGCGCGGCGAATGGCGCGATCGTTTCGGAGCATTTCCGCCTGCCGTTGACAATTTGTTTGCGTTGGTCGAGATCAAACTTGCCGCGGCAGAATCAGGGGTGAGCCGTGTGGAAGTGCGGGAGCGCAAAGTGATGTTGACACGGCATGGGGATTTTATACTTGTCGCGGGCAAATTCCCCCGTTTAGTTGGATCGAAAATCGACCAACACCTCCCGGAAATTGTCGAATTGATAAAGAAATTATGAGTAGTTTCAGGCGTCCATTTGTGACTGTTTTGCTGGTAGTCGGTGCACTTGTTCAGGTTCCGATCTGCAACGTCGCGTGTGCCGAGGGAGAACCCACAGTTGTGGACGGCATTGCTGCCGTCGTAAACGGTGAAGTAATCACGTATTCACAGGTCCGCGCGCTATCCGCGCCACAGGAACGCGTGTACCGCCAGCAGTACACCGGACCAGATCTTGAGAAAAAACTAACGGAACTGCGTCAACTATCAGTAAAAGATCTGATCGATCGGCGGCTCGTGATTCAGGCATTCCAAAAAGAAAAGTTCGAAATCCCCGATCACCTCGTGGATCAGCGCATAAATCAGATCATTCACGAAGCGTTTGGTGGCGACCGTAACACGTTTGTTAAAACGCTCGAAGCGCAGAACTACACGTTGGGCGAGTTCAAACAAAAGGAGATGGAAAAAATCATTGTGGGAGCAATGCGCAGCAAGAACGTGAAGACGAACTCCATCGTTTCGCCTACAAAGATCGACGAATACTACAGAAAACATCGCGATGAGTTTACGTCCAAGGAGCAGATCAAATTACGGATGATCATGATTTCCGGCCATAAGGATACCGCGAGCGCGCCGGCGCAAAAAGAGCTCGCCGAAGAAGTGCTCGGCAAGCTCGCCAGTGGTGGAGAGTTCGAGCAGATCGCGCAGGTGTATTCCGAAGACAGCACGAAGGACAACGGCGGCGATTGGGGGTGGATCGAGCGCAAAACTCTGGCGGAGCCACTGGAAAAGTTCGCTTTTAACATGCCGGTCGGCAGAGTCAGCAACATCATCGATTACGCCGGCAATTATTACATCCTGAAGGTTGAGGATAAACACGGCGGCAGCACGAAATCACTCAACGAAGTGCGCGCCGATATCGAGAAGAAACTGGTGCAGGAAGAAGCACAGCAAATTCAGGAGCGCTGGATCGCCGGCCTGCGGCAGAAAGCTTACATCAAGACGTACTAACGCATTCCGCGCGTCCTTTTTTCTTCCTCTTCCTCTTCCGGTTCCGCTTACTCTTCGTCTCTTTAAAAATCACATGCTGTTCGTGCCGATCGAAGAAATTCGATTACGATCACGGGCATGAGCACGCCAAAGCGGCGCATTGGTATCACACTCGGCGATTGTGCCGGGATCGGACCAGAGATTGTGGAACTCGCCCTAAAGTCGGGGCGAGTCCCCGACTCGGCTGAATACGTCGTCATCGGTCGCCAGCCAAATTGTAATCCCGGCGGCCCGACACCCGAAACTGCGCGCGCCGCCGCGGCTGCGCTCGAAGAAGCTGTAACACTTGTCCGCCGCGGGGAGCTCGAAGCAATCGTGACTGGCCCAGTTCACAAGGCCCGAATGTATGAAATTGGTTTTCGATTCCCGGGACAAACGGAATTCTTTGCGACGCGCTGCAATGTCAAAGATTTCGCCATGTGTTTGACTGGCGGAAAACTCACGGTCGCACTAGTGACTGCGCACCTTCCTCTGCGCAAAGTCCCGCGGGCGCTCCAGCAGGCAGAGATATTACGTGTCGGCCTGTTGCTCGCGAAGTTTCTGCGTTCGCGAGGCATAAATGCACCGCGGATTGCCGTTGCGGGATTAAATCCTCATGCTGGCGAATCCGGCAAACTCGGTGGCGAAGAAATTGAAATCATCGCGCCGGCTATTGAGGACTTAAATTCGTCACCCGCCAGTCGTCACCCATCAGTCGTTTTCACCGGTCCTGTTTCTCCGGATACCGTGTTTCACCGAGCGGTTGAAGGCGAATTCGACGCTGTGCTTTGCATGTACCACGATCAAGGATTGATTCCATTGAAGCTCCACGCATTTCACACCGGGGTGAACGTAACGCTCGGACTGCCGTTTCCGCGCACCAGTCCGGACCACGGCACGGCATTCGAAATTGCGGGCAAAGGCATCGCGCGTCCTGACAGCATGATCGCCGCAATCAATCTCGCGGTAGAGTTGGGGCACAAGCCGTCCCGTCGATGACAAATCTCCAAAGGTCCGATCTGAATCTCATTAACACCTGGCTTCAGCCAGGTGCTGAAGCGCACAGCTCGAGCATGAGCTGTTTTCAACAGCTTCCGAGTGCTCTGATGCTAAAACAAAAGCCGTTGAAACGGCTCAACACATCTACCCAGCAGTACACCGGCCTAAAGGCCGGTGCTAATGAAATCGAAGGCCTCACCCGAAAACACGACTCATGAGCGCGAGCACGATCACAAAGTACGCATCCGTATTTAACATCGGGCTACAGAACACGTTTGTGTACCGCTGGAATTATTTCCTGCGCGCGCTGTTCGGACTGATACCGCTCGCCGGCACCGTGTTTCTCTGGTCGGCGGTTTTCAAGGAGCGCGGTGGCGGACTGCACGGCTACGATTACGGCTCAATGATTTATTACTATTTGCTCACGATTCTGGTCAGCAACCTGGTCGTTCCGACAGAGGATGAATGGCAAATAGCCGCCGACATTCGGGAAGGCCAAATCAATGCGCTGCTCACGAAGCCGATGAGTTATCTCGCGTACCGTACCAGCATTTTTTTGAGCGGCCGTCTCGTTTACAGTTTCGTCACTCTGCCGCCAATCGTGGTGATCTTCATCTATTTTCGCGAGTACGTCCTGCTGCCAAACGATCCGCTAGTGTACGTGCTAACGGCGATCTCCACCTTGATGGCCGCGTTCATTCAATTCTTCATTACCTACAGTCTGGCGATGTTTGCGTTCTGGATTTTGGAAATCTCGACCATCGTGTTCATCGTTTATTCTTTCGAATATTTTCTGGGCGGTCAGATGTTTCCCATCGACATCATGCCGGCCGCCGTGCAGGCGGTGATGAAATGGCTGCCGTTTTATTACGAGTTGTTTTGTCCCGTGGCGATCTTTCTCGGGAGATTAAAGGGGCCAGATCTAGTGCAAGCGCTGTCCATCCAAACGGCTTGGCTATTCCTTGCGTGGATGTGGGCGCGCTTCATGTGGCGACGCGGTCTTGGCCATTATCAAGCCGTTGGCGGTTAGGTAACGCACGCGTGCGTGCACCGGAAATCTCGCTAAAATCGCGCGACACATCTCAACATGGCGCGACTTCACGAATATCAAGGCAAAGCCATTCTCGCGGCGAATGGATTCAAAATTCCAAGCGGCCGCGCCGCATCCACTGCCGACGAAGCCGTCACGGCGGCGAAAGAACTGGGCAGCGAAGTTGTCGTGAAGATTCAAGCCTGGACTACCGGACGCGCAGGCATCGGCGGAGTCGTCTTTGCCAAAAAACCAGAGGAGGTGCGCGCGCATGCTAACCGAATGTTGGCGATGAAGGTCGGACAGTTCTCGGTAGAAACACTACTGTTGGAACAAAAGATCAATATCGATCGCGAGTTTTTTCTTTCGTTTGCGATCGATGACGCTGCCCGCGCGCCAGTGATCATTTTCGCTGCCGGGGGCGGAACAGGAATCGAACAGCGCGCGGCTGCGACGCGAAGAATTCCATGCCATGTGGATCGCGGACCATTGGATCCAGCAGTTGATGAAGCCGTGGCCTCGTGCGGACTGTCGGCGAAAAATGCGAAGCAGCTAAGTGACTCGATCCGGAAATTGTTCGCCGCCGCGCGGAGCGTCGAAGCGCGTTCGCTGGAGATCAATCCCCTGGTGCTGACCAAAGCCGGCGAGTTCGTCGCAGCGGATTGCCGCATCACGATTGATGATTACGCCGTCGGGCGCCACCCGGACCTCAAGATTGAGATCGCACGCGAGTTCGATCATCCGCCGACGGCTCTCGAGCAGGTCGCTTATGCCGTCGAACAAAACGATCATCGCGGCACATTCTACTTTGCACAGTTGGCAACAGCGGCACCGAACGAATCCAAGGGCTTGGTAGGTTTTCACGGCGCAGGCGGAGGCGGCTCTATGATGTCGATGGATGCAATCGTGAATGCCGGGTTCACGATCGCCAATTTCACAGATACGAGCGGCAACCCATCGGCATCAAAAGTGTATCGCGCGGCGCGAATCATTCTCGCCCAACCCGATTTGGTTGGTTATTTCGGTTCTGGCTCCGGAGTCGCGAGCCAGGAACAATTCTGGTCTGCGTACGGTTTGGCGAAGGCGTTTTGGGAACTCGATCTCGACATCCCCGCAGTAATTCGTCTGGGCGGGAACACCGAAGATCGCGCAGTGGAGATCTTGCATCGCATGTCGAAGCTCTTGCGTGCGCCGGTCGAAGGTTACCGCAAAACCGACACCCCCGCGTTGATCGCCGCGCGTTTTGCAGAACTCGTCGCGGACGCCGGCGGGAAAAAATGGAAACCGCTGACGCCGCGACTGCCAAAGTTTGTGAAAGATCCTTCTTCCACAAAGCTCGAGGTGAAAAATGGCCGTGTCTGGCTCGACACCGCGCGTTGGCGAGAAATTCGCGCCGCAGTTGAAACGCATTCAGCTGGACTAATCATCGATCGCGACGGCGCGCCGACGACGGTATTGCCGCATGAAGAGTTCGCCAACAAAGATTCCGAGCTGCTCGCCTGCGACGTCGAATGTCGTCTCGCCGGCATCGAAGGCTTCTATCTGGAGTTGGACATTCCGGGATTAGATGAACTGATCGGAGGCGCTCGCTAAAATGGCAATTTTGATTGACGAGAAAAAGCGCGTGCTGGTCCAGGGAATCACTGGACGCGAAGGGCGGGCGCGCACGCGGTTAATGCGCGAGTACGGAACCAACGTGGTCGGAGGAGTTACGCCGGGCAAAGGCGGACAGAGTGTGCTCGGCGTGCCAGTATTCAACACGCCGCAGGAAGCGGTGAATTCGTTAGGCAATATCGATGTGTCGGTGGTGTTTGTGCCGGCGGCCGGCGTAAAAGACGCCGCGATCTCCGGGATTGAAGCGGGGATTAAACTGGCGGTGCTTGTGCCTGATCGCGTGCCGGTGTGGGACGCGATGGAGATCGCCGCCGCCGCGAAAGCGAACGGCGCAACGTTTCTTGGACCGAACACGCTGGGGGCGCTGAGTCCCGGAAAGGCGGTAGTTGGCATGATCGGCGGTCGCGCCGAAAGCGCACGGCAATGGTTTAAGCCTGGTGTTCCGAAAGGCGTCGGCGTGATCAGTCGTTCAGGCGGGATGGCGTCGAGCACCGGCTATTATCTCGGGCAAGCAGGCGTGCGGCTTTCAAGCATTGTGCACATCGGGGGGGACGCTGTGATTGGAATTCGTCTGCCCGATGCGGCGTTGATGTTTGAAGCCGATCCGCTCACCGAAGCAATCGTGATCTTCGGCGAAATCGGTTCGTCCCAGGAGGAGGAATTGTCCCAGCTCATCGCGGATCGAAAAATCACCAAACCCGTGATCGCTTACATTGGTGGCAAAGCGGCCCGCGAAGGCACGCGCTTCAGTCACGCGGGTGCCATCATAGAAGGCGGTCGCGGCACGCACGCCGGCAAAGTGAAAGCACTGCGCGAAGCGGGTGCCACAGTGGTTGACGCCTTTGGCGAGTTGCCGGCGGCAGTTGTGACAATTCTGAAGCAAATCAAAGGACGAAGTCTCATGAGCGAAGCCGACAAAAAAGCGGTGTGGCACAGCGGTATTACGCGAATCCAGCCGAACAACGTGGCGGTGCGCGGCTACGACATCGCGGAACTAATGGGACACGTCTCGTTCGGTGCGGCGGTCTATTTGATCTTGACCGGCGAATTACCTTCGCCAGCCGTTGCGCGTTTGATGGACGCAATTTTAGTCTCGTCGATTGACCATGGCGCGACCCCTCCCAGCGCATTGACTGCCCGCACCGTAGCTTCTACGGGCGCGACATTGAGCGCATCGGTCGCGGCCGGAGTCATGTCGATCAACCGCCATCACGGCGGCGCGATTGAAGATTGTGCGCGGCAACTCAAAGCGATCGCCGACCGCGCGGCACGCGACTCTGTTTCATTAGAGGAGGCAGCGACCGGCACACTTCGTACGATGAGCGAAGCAGGAGAGCGGATGTCGGGATTTGGTCACCGCGTGCACAGTCAGGACCCGCGCACTGCGCGTTTATTTGAACTTGCGTGCGAAGCCGGTGTGGATGGCGTGCATATGCAGGTAGCCCGCGCAGTGGAGAAAGCATTTACTGACGCGAAGAAATCGCTTCCGATCAATGTAGACGGCGCGATCGGCGCCATTCTCGCCGACTTGGGAATGAATCCGGCGGCGTTCAACGGGATATTCATGATCGCGCGCACACCCGGACTTATCGCGCACGTGATCGAAGAACAAACTCGCGAGAAACCGATGCGCCGGATCGATCCGGTTAACCACGGATATGACGGGCCGCCGGCGAGGAATCTGTGAAGCTCTTTGGTCATACGATTTTTTCGTCCGCAGCGTACGATAATAAAGCGTTGACTTGTTAGGCGTTTAACGCAAGAATTCGAACTCTCCAATGAAGCTCCACCATGAAAAAGAAATCCACTTCGCAGTCTGCCTTCTTTAACCTCCGCGTGTTACTTGGCTTGGTTGTTGCCCTTGGCGGCGTGTGTATCGCGCTACTCGGGTCCGGCGCGTTTTCAAATGCCTCGGCGCAGGCAAACGCACCGCAAGAATTGAAAGCACAACAGTTCGGCGAAACGACTGTAATCTCCGCGTGGCACAGCGATCTGTCGCGGCCGCTCCGCGAACAGCCGCTGGTGTGGCCGCCAGCCGAGAGCGAACACGAGGCCAATCTCAACCCGCAAATACCACATCAGCATCAGGACGGACCTGACCCCGTGATTCAGAGTAGTTTGTGGCAACGCCTGATCGGCGTGCCGTCGATTCCGAGTCCGGTTCTTCAGTGGGATGGAATTGTTTTTCCTGGGGTCAGCTGCAATTGCGCGCCACCCGACACGAACGGCGAGGTAGGAAAAACTCAGTATGTCCAGATGGTAAACGAAGGCCTCCAAGTGTTTGACAAGCTTACTGGCACTTCGGTGCTCGGTCCGGTTGCGATTAGCTCAATTTGGAATGGGTTTGGCGGCGCCTGTCAAAATGGCGGCAACGGTGATCCGGTAGTGATCTACGACCAGCTGGCCGACAGATGGATTATCAGCCAGTTCGCCACTCCGACCGGAGCTACTGTTCCGCAAGACGAGTGCATCGCGGTTTCGCAGACAGGTGACGCAACAGGTGCATGGTATCGGTACGGTTTCCATCTTACCAGTAACTTCCTGGACTATCCCAAGCTGGGTGTCTGGCCCGACGGCTATTACATGGCGGCAAACGTGTTCAACACAGCCGGCACATTATTCCTGGGACCTCAACCATTCGTCTTCGACCGGGCGAAGATGCTGGTGGGCGATCCTACTGCGACGTCTCAAACACGTGGAATCATAGGCGGCTCTAGCGAAGAGACGTTCCTGCCCGCCGACATGGACGGGATTATTCCGCCCCCAGCCGGGGATCCGAATCACTTCGTATCATTTCCGCAGGGTAGTCCGCTCATTTACAAAATCTGGGCGTACCACGTTGACTTTACTACTCCGGCAAGTTCGACCTTTTCGCTCGAGGTTAGTGTTGGCGCTGCATCATTTACGTCGCTCTGTTCAACAACCCGCAACTGTGTACCGCAAAGCGGAACCAGCTCGGGCCTGGACGCCATTGCAGATCGTTTGATGTTCCGTAACGCCTATCGCCGCTTCTCCGACGGCCACGAGTCGATGCTCAACAACTACACGGTGAGCGCCAATTCCGTAGCGGGCATACGATGGTTCGAATTGCGGCGCACGCAGCCGGGAAGCTGGTCGATTTTCCAGCAAAGCACCTACCAGCCAGATACGACCTGGCGTTGGATGGGTGGTATCGCATCGGATAACCAAGGCAACGTCGCACTCGGCTTCAGCGCATCCAGCAGTTCGATAAGCCCGCAACTCCGGTATGCCGGCCGCCTGGCGACGGATCCATTGAATACGTTGTCGGGTGAGCAACATCTTTTCGATGGCACGGGGAGCCAGAACGCCACCTCCAATCGCTGGGGCGATTACAGCGATCTCACCGTCGATCCGGTGGACGACTGCACGTTCTACTACACGAATGAGTACTACCAGACCACGTCCAGCTTCAATTGGCGCACCCGCATCGGCTACTTCAGGTTTGCTGAGTGCGCTGCGCCGCAAAAGGGCACGGGGCATTTTATCGTGACGGCTTGTACCGGAGGCGCGCCGATTTCTAACGCTTCGGTGTCAATCGATGGCAGGGCCTACGGTGCAACGCTTTCCAATGGTACTTACGATGCGGTTCTCACACCCGGGCCGCATACCTATTCAGTTGCCAAGACCGGGGTTGGAACTCAAACAGGCAACTTCACCATCACCAGTGGTCAAACCACACCTGTCAACGTGTGCCTGGGGAGCAATCCTAGTCCCACACCAACAGCAACAGCAACGTCTACCCCTGCTCCTACTCCAACAGCTACTGCCACGGCAACAGCAACGGTAGCTCCGAGTCCTAGTCCTACAGCAACGGCAACAGCTACAGCTACCCCGGCGCCGCCGATAGTTCTAACTGCACAAGGCTCCATCGTGGGAGGTAAACGACGAGCCGATCTCTCGTGGAGTGGGGCGTCTTCAAACAGAGTAGATATTCATCGTAACGGAGCGCGGATCGCTACCACCGCAAACGACGGTGTTTACACCGATCGCATCGGGGGCCGCGGGCCTGGCAGTTTCACGTATGAGGTGTGCAACGCAGGCAGTCAGGTCTGTTCAAATAGCGCGACGGTGACATTTTAAAGCTCGAGTGATCGATACGCACTATCCGATCGGCGATCACTGATCGGGTGCACAGCGGTGTCGATCAATCTGCAGTTGCGCAAGGCGAGTCACGAGCTTGCGTCTACAGCTGTGAAATAATACCGGAATCAAATTCCGGAATTCACGCAAAATTAAAAAATAATTATTTGACACAATTCCCCTATGTCAAGTAGGGTCTCGCCTCCCATCCTGGGTTCACCGGAGCGGGAACAACTCCACTTCATCATTCATGAAAAAAAAATCTACTGCAAAATCCGCGTTCTTTAATCTTCGCATTTTAACTGCTTCTGCGCTTTGCCTTCTCGGCATCGCTGTCGCGCTATTCGCCCAGGGAGGCACAAAGCGCATCCACCAAAATAATCAGTCCACCGGCGCACAGGACGCCCCCGGCACACAGACGCCGGAACTAGTGCAAATTGTTGGACCGGTCCGTGTGAACCAAAATCTGCGAGATCTCCCTTACATTCCGAACGAACGGTTCCACGAGGAGCGGCCGATGATGCGCTATCCGCACGGCACCACTGCAGAGGCGCCGGAAGAGTTCCCAGCGATGCAGTCGTTATTGACGCGAATTTTCCAACCAATGGGCAATATGCCTCCCCCGCTGCTGACATTTAACGGAATCAATTCAGCCCAGAGCGCATGCGGTTGTTTGCCGCCTGACACGAACGGAGATGTCGGCCCGAACCATTACGTTGAATCTACCAATGTAGTGTTCAAGGTTTTCGACAAAAACGGCAACACCCTTGCAGGGCCAACCACGTTCAATTCCTTATTTGCTCCCTTGACCGGGACGCCTTGCAGTGGCCTGAACCGAGGCGACCCTTTTGTTTTCTACGATCATCTGGCTGACCGCTGGGTGGTAACTGACTTCGCGTTTGCCTCGTTTGGCGGCAGTCCATCTTACGAATGCGTAGCCGTCTCTCAAACTCCCGATCCGGTAGCAGGCGGCTGGTTCCTATACGCTGTGCCGGTGGATCCAACGGATGCGAACGACTATCCGAAGGCGGCGATGTGGAATAATCCGACGCCCGGAGGCGCCTATCACTTCACGTACAACATGTGGGCGAGTTTAGCGGGCCCCTTCACAGGTGTGAAGGTTCAGGCGCTCGATCGAGGCGCGATGCTAAGCGGTGGCCCTGCAAACGCCATCACGTTCAAGATCCCGACCGCAGGGTTGGGCGATTCCTATAGCCTGGTGGCGGCTGGCTTCCGCACTGGCACTCCGCCGCCTGCGGGAAGGGATGAAATGCTACTGTCTGTCGATAGCCCGGCGAATGAAAACACCGTCCTTACCCAGGTACATGCCTGGAAATTCCACGTCGATTTTGCGAATCCGGGCAATTCAACTATTGGCGTGGGCGTTAACCACACCCCCAACGCGCAGATCACGGTAGATCCATTTGTTGAAGCGTGGACGAATGCAGCTGGCTTCACCGTTGTGCCTCAGCAGGGAACTTCGTCGAAGCTGGATAGCCTGGGCGATAAACTCATGACACCCCTTGTTTATCAAAGTCGTAACGGCACGGAATCATTGTGGGCCGATCAAACCACAATGGTTAATTTCCCCGGTGGTCCAACTGCTGTAAGCTGGTATCAATTCGACGTAACGGGTGGCAACTTCCCACCGTCCGCAGCTCAACAGCAACATTGGAGCAACGGCAACGATGGTTTGTGGCGCTTTATGCCTAGCGTAGCCGTCGATCAAAATGGAAACACTGCCATCGGCTATTCCGTGTCCAGTTCCGGCATCTTCCCGGGCATTCGTTATGCGGGACGTCTTGCTGCAGACCCGCCAGGTAATCTCGCCCAAGGTGAAGCTGTAATGATCAATGGCGTCGGCTCTCAGTCTGGCAGCCGGTGGGGCGACTACAGCATGACCACCCTTGATACTGACGGCATGACCTTCTGGCATACCAATGAATACTACTCCGCAGGCTGGGCTACGAGCATCGGTAAATTCAATTTCGTCGGCGGCGGCGTAAGCCCCACGCCGACACCGACGGCAACTCCGACTAGCTGCACCTGGTCGGCGGGTCCGGACATGCCTACTCCGCTCGTCAGAGCAGTTGGCGTTTATTTCCCCGCCAATGGCAACTTCTACACCATGGGCGGCCGCACCTCGGACACTGCAGGATCTGACTTCCAGCATGTCCTTGAATACTCGCCTACTACCAACAGCTGGACACAGAAGGCTGTTACGTTGCCCGACAACCAAATGAACAACATGGCTTGCGGCGTGTTAACCGTATCGGGGACCCCTTCGATCTATTGCGTGGGCGGTTCTGCTGCCGGACAGACCACAGCCACTGCCCGCGTATTCTCCTATAACCCGGTGACCGATATCGCGACCGTTTTAAGCGGAGACAATTGGCCGGGCGCCATGGGAACAATTCTACCGGGCGGCTTTACGGTGACTAACAACAAGCTCTACATCCTGGGCGGCTTCAATATCAACGTAGGACCCACCAACCAGATCTGGGAGTTTGATCCTACCGCTGCTGTAGGCGCCAAGTGGACACAAAAGACAAACACGCCCGTAGGGATCATGTATGCACCGACAGCCGCCATCAATGGGATCATTTATGTGGGTGGCGCATCAGATTACCAGGGTGGTCTGGTGGTGGACACGACCAATTCCTTCAGCTTCAATCCAGTAGCTAACACCATTGGCACGATTGCGCCCATACCAAGAGCTACCGGTGAGACGCGAGGGCTGAACTTCAATGGCAAGATGTATGTGATGGGTGGCGGCCGAGTGGCGCCCAATCCTTCCAATGAAGTCGACGTGTATAATCCAGGCACTAACAGCTGGTCGATGGACGTGCCGTTCAACCACGCGCGGCGCAACTTCCCGACTGACACGAACGGCACGGATCACATTTGGCTGTCAGGCGGCTACGATGTTGACGGGCTTACACCGTTGAGCTCGATGGAAATCTTCACCTGCCCGCAGGCAAGTCCGACGCCAACAGCAACAGCAACCGCAACGGCGACGGCAACCGCTACGGCCACGGCGACTGCAACTGCAACTGCCACGGTTAGCGCATCTGCTACGCCTACGGCAACTGCCACGGCCACTGGCACACCTGGACCGAGGTCTACACCGACGCCCAGGCCGCGTCCCACTCCGGCGCCTCGGCCGTAAGGTAGCTGATTAACGATTGTTTCTACGGGGACTCGCGTTCATTCGCGAGTCCCCGTTTCTTTTATTGCGGAAGTGCTCCCGCTCCTTATTGGCATCGTTCTTCGGAGAGGCCGATCAACTTATAGCAGCGGTGCGCTCGCTAGCCCATTGGGTGTGGAACAGCGCATGGTAAACACGGCTTCAGTCGTGGATTTGTTGTAGCCGCCTCAGTTGTATCGAGGCGGGCTCTTGCAGTGTTGCCTCGCAGCCACGGCGACGCAGCGCCGTGGCCACCGCTTCAATGCTTCAATTATTGGTTGGGGCTTTGCGCATCACGGCCGTGGCGCTGGTGTTGGGCGAGGCCTCGGTCTCAGAACCCGCCCCGGGACAGTGGATCGGACGCTTCGAAAGACACCGCCGCCAGCAGTTCCGGCATAGGCAAATCCTCCGGAGGCAATTTCCCCAATCGCCACGGCCCAGACATTTCCGCCCGGCGGAAGTAATCCGCTGCTGACATCGCTCCATTGATCGGCATCATTCACTGATCGGAACACCCCTCCAGCCGCGCCTGCAAAAATGTGACCGACTCGGTTGATCACGACGCTGTTTACGTCAAGTGCTGTGAAGCCTGTATTTTGTTCCGTCCATGTATCACCGTTATCAGTGGATCGAAACATCCCACCTCCCTTACCCATAATGGAATGTGTTCCGGCGAAGACATGATAGTTGCTGCCGTTGACCGCCAGGGCCGCAACGTCGGTCGATGTCAGACCTATGTTGGCAAGGGTCCAACTGTCGCCGTTGTCAGTGGAGCGATAGACGCCTGTTCCGCATCCTGCTGTCCCGGCAAAGATAGTTCCGACCGGATTGATCGCCAGAGACCAAATGTTGCCGCAGTCCAAACCCTCGTTTACCGGCGCCCAGCTGTCGCCATTGTCTGTAGATCGAAAAACGCCGCCGCCAAAATACGTCCCTGCAAAAATGTGGCCACTCGGATTCGTCGCCAACGCGCGAACATCGGTGTGGATCATGTCGTGATTAATTTCTACCCAACTGTCTCCATGATCAGTGGAGCGATAGACGCCGCCAGCTCCCCCGACAAAGTCAGCTCCTACGAAAATGTAACCATTCGTCTTGATAGCTAGAGCGCTTTCATAGAGCGCAAGCAGGCCATTATTAATCTGCTGCCAGTTGTGCCCGCTATCGGTGGAGCGAAACATGCCGCGCCCGTAAGTACCGGCGAAAATGAAATCAGTCGCCTT
>JBJMXF010000103.1:0-9679 GCA_045809725.1 Candidatus Udaeobacter sp.
TCGGTCTGCTTGATTGATTCGGACAGTCCGACTGTGCCGGCCAAAAATTTTCAACAAGCCGTTCAACTTCTAAGCATGAGAGAGGATCGCGTTGCGCTCGGTCCGAGCGACGATGGAGGGTACTACTTGATTGGAGTGAAGAAACCGCACGGGCACTTATTCGATCAGATCGATTGGAGCACCGAACGTGTGCTCATCCAGACGATGCAGCGCGCAACCGAGATGGGACTCGAACTCAAACTTTTACCGACCGGATATGATGTTGATGACGGCGTTAGCTTGCAGCGTTTGCGCAAGGAATTGTTGGCCGACACGACGCCGGCAGATGCAGCGCCGCACACCCGGGAATTTCTCGCGAGCTTGGTAGCGCGAGAGAAATTGTAGGCCAGGCGCGCTTGGAAGTCAGGCTTCCAGCCTGACTCGGCTGGGAAGCTGCCAGCTTGCCGCTTCTTCCACATGCTGGCAGCATGTCTCCGGAGCAGGCAGGTTGCCTATCATCGAAAATGAAACATGCACTCGTCACTGGCGCTGCGGGTCTAATCGGCTCGCATATTGTCGATCTTCTTGTGCGTGAAGGTTGGCAGGTTCGCGCTCTGGATAATCTCGAGCCACAAACGCACCGCCGCGGAAAGCCGGCGTGGATAAATCCGAAGGCGGAATTCATCGAGGGCGACATGCGGAATCGCGATGCGATTACTGCCGCGCTCGAAGGAATCGAGATTGTTTTTCACCAGGCAGCGTACGGCGGCTACATGCCGGAGATCGCGAAATATGTGCACGTGAATTCCCTCGGCACGGCACAAATGCTTGAAGTCATTCGAGAGAAAAATCTACCGATCAAAAAGATCGTCGTTGCCAGCTCACAGGCCGTTTACAGCGAAGGCGCGGTTGAATGTGCGAAACACGGATTAGTCTTTCCAAGCGTCCGGCCGATCGAGCAATTGCGTCGCGGCGACTGGCAGGTGCATTGCCCGATTTGCACAGCGATCACAAAAAGCGTTCCTACGCCGGAGAACGCGCCGGTTGGTGGCGAAACGGTTTACGGCCTGACGAAAGTTGACCAGGAACGGCTCGTCCTGCTCTGGGGTAAGCAGATTGGCATCCCCACGGTCGCGCTGCGTTACTCCTGCACGTACGGGCCGCGTCAATCCATCTTCAATCCATACACCGGCGTAATTGCGATTTTTTGCACACGCCTGCTCAACAATCTGCCGCCAGTGCTGTATGAAGACGGCGAGCAAACGCGCGACTTTTCCTTCGTCGAAGACATCGCGCGCGCGAATTTGCTCGCGGCAGAAACCGACAAGCTGGATGGATTACCCGTAAACATCGGCAGCGCTTGCGGCACACCGATTCACACAATTGCGGAACAACTCGCCGACATTCTGAAAATTGATATCGCACCGGAGCTCAACGGCGAATTTCGCCCCGGCGAAATGCGCTATCTCACCAGCGACACGACGCTGGCGCGATCCGCCGGTTACAAACCAACTGTCGAGCTCGGCGGAGGCATCTCGCGTTACATCGACTGGATCCGGAAGCAGGCCGATATTCGCGATTACTTCAGTGAAGCAAGCGAGATCTTGAGGAGCAAAGGCATTGTTCACCGCGTGATGGCAGACTGATGCTTGGTTTGAAGAACGCGCCGGCAAAACGGCGGCCGGATCAGCTGCCGCACATTTGGTATCAATGACCAATTCGATGCGCGGAGAGTAGACTTGCGCGACAGTTCACAATGGAAGTCGCTGTCGCTATCCCGGATTTTAACGCGCCAGTCGTCGAACACGCGCGGAAGGATTTTCCGCTGCTGGACGCTGAAATGACGGTGGGCGAGGCGCTGGAGCGCATCCGGCGCGAGGGCGTGGGCGAGCGCGTAATTTATTTTTATGCCGTCGATGAAGAGCAGCGCCTCGTGGGTGTCGTGCCAACGCGGCGTCTGCTGACGGCGCCGTTGGAAACCGCGCTGCGCGAAGTGATGGTGCGACGCGTCGTGGCTGTTCCCGCGAAGGCAACAGTGCTTGATGCGTGTGAGTTCTTTGTGCTTTACAAATTTCTCGCCTTTCCAGTCGTGGACGAACAGCGCCGCATGGTTGGAGTCATCGACGCGAACTTGTTTGCCGAGGAGGTTTTGGAAGCAGGCGATACTGAGGATCAATCCCGCAGTCGCGAGGGTGTGCCGATCGGTCCGGAGTTTTTTGAGGCGCTGGGTTTTCGCCTCGAGCAAATCCGTGGTGTATCGGCCTGGCGCGCTTTTCGATTTCGCTTCCCGTGGCTGCTCGTCACGGTGACAGGCGGAACGCTCTCCGCGATTCTCGCCGGTTTCTTCGAGACAACATTGGCTGGCACCCTCATCATTGCGTTCTTTCTCACGATGGTTCTGGGGTTAAACGAAAGTGTGAGCATGCAATCAATGAGCGTGACGATTCATGCGTTGCGATCAGTCAACGTCACTTGGGATTGGCTCGCGGCTGCGTTCCGTCGTGAACTGGCAACGGCACTGCTTCTCGGAGTTTCCTGTGGATTCGTTGTTTGTGTCATCGCATGGGTATGGCGTGACGATTTGCCTGCCGCCGTTGTCATCGGTGGAAGCATCGCGCTCTCGCTAGTTACGGCATGCGCGTTCGGCCTGGCCGTGCCTTCGCTTCTGCATCGATTTAATCTAGATCCCAAAATCGCGGCGGGCCCTGTCACGTTAGCGTTGGCCGATTTCATTGCGCTCGTGATTTACTTCACCAGCGCGTCGCTGGTGTTGCGATGAGCAAAGTGTCCGTGGTGATTCCCGCATTAAACGAGGAGGAACCGATTGCCGCCGTGGTTCGCGAATGTTTCGCCACTGGCGTGCCTACCGAAGTGATTGTTGTTGATAACGGCAGCACCGATCGCACGGCCGAAAGGGCGCGTGAAGCCGGGGCGCGCGTCATAACTGCGCCGCGAGGTTACGGACGAGCGTGCGCTGCCGGCGCGCGCGGGGTTTCGCCCGAATGTGACATCGTTGTGTTTCTCGATGGCGACGGCAGCGATATTCCGGCGTTCATCCCACAGCTAGTCGAGCCGATCGCAAGCGGCACACACGATTTCGTGATCGGCTCGCGCACGCGCGGGCGGCGCGAGGCCGGCAGCATGAACTTCCAACAAATTTTATCCGGGCGAATTGCAGGACGGATTATGCAACTACTCTATGGCGTTCGTTACACAGACATGTGCCCGTTCCGCGCAATCCGACGTGATGCGTTGGCGAAACTCGACATGCGCGAGGAAACCTACGGTTGGAATTTGGAGATGCAGATGAAAGCCGCACGAGCGCGCCTCCGCATCCTTGAGATTCCGGTGAATCACCGCAACCGGACGGGTGGCGAATCGAAGGTTTCAGGCACGTTGCGGGGCACCTTCGTTGCCGGTACTCGCATCATCGCGACGCTCTTCCGCGTAGCGGCAAATCGGTCCATGGTGTAAAATCGCCGATGGTTTCAATGCTCGATTTGGAAAGGTTCCGTGCCACGCCGCTTACGCGCGAGCCGTTCGAATTCCTGATTGTTCCGGAATTTGTGAAGGCCGATGCGCGCTCAGCGATACACGAGGATTATCCTGGAGTAGACCGGCCTGGCAGCTTTCCTCTGCGTGAGGTTACTTACGGCTCTGCATTTGCAAAGCTCGTCGGGGAAATGCGCAGCGACGAGTTTCGTAAGGCGTTCGAGGAAAAGTTCGGCCTCGATCTGTCGAACCGACCCGACATGATTACGGTACGCGGCCGTTGCAGCGAAAAAGATGGCAAAATTCACACCGACTCGGAGACAAAAATCATCACCATCCTGATTTATATGAATGCCGGATGGGAGTCCGCTGGTGGCCAGCTTCGGTTGCTTCGTTCCCGAGACGATCTCGACAACATGATTGTCGAAGTCCCGCCAACGGAAGGGACGCTGTTGGCGTTCCGTCGCAGTAATAATTCGTGGCACGGCCACAAGCCGTTCTCAGGCCCGCGTCGCGTGATTCAGTTTAACTGGGTCACCAGTGAGGCTGTGGTGCGCCGCGAGCAAAACCGCCATCGCTTCTCGGCGTGGATGAAAAAAATCCGCGGCGCGTTGTCGGGCGAGAAGAAGGCGGCGTAAGTGCCTTCCTGGATTTGTAGCCACCGGCCTGTGGCCGGTCGAATCGGTAGGGCGAGCAGTCGCCGCCGGTTCGGATTCGCGCAGAGCTGCGCGCGCGGAGTGAGGCGCCCTAGCTGTTGACGGCCCACAGGGCCGTGGCTACAGACGTTCGACGCTTTAGAAAAGCGTCTCTCCTTGTGATAGTTTTCGCGAATTGAATCGCCTCACCGCAACAGCAGAGATCAATCACCAGCCGCAGGCGGATCTACAAACTGCCGAGTTCTCGCGCATTTTACTGATCAAACCTTCGGCGCTCGGCGACGTGGTGCATACGATCCCCGTCCTGGTGAAACTGCGCGCCCGTTATCCGCGTGCGCGAATCGATTGGCTGATTACACCGGAGAATGCCGAGGTCGTTCGTCATCATCCCGCGCTGTCGAATGTGGTTCTCTTTGCGCGTCGCGATTTCTTAAAGCCCGGTGAGAAATGGCGCGCCATGCTCCGGTTCTTCGATCTGCTCAAGCAAATCCGGCGCGCGAAATATGATCTGGTGGTCGACATGCATGGCCAGTTGCGTTCGGCTTTGTTCGCGCTCATCAGCGGCGCGCGAGTGCGTATGGGGTTTGATCGGCCGATCGAATTCTCGCGCACAATTTCTGCCGAGCACGATCTTAAGAACGTCCCGAACCGTGGCTGGCGCGGCGCGCGCGAAGGTTCCTGGATCGCGTACACTCACCGTATTCCGATTCCGACGCTCGATGTCCACGCAATTGATCGTTACCTGTGGGTTGGATCTTTGCTTGGTTTCGATAATGAACCGCCGGACCTGGCAATCCATCTTTCGCCCGAAACAATCCGCAACGTGGAGCGATTGCTAGAAGAGCACGGCGTGGCAGCTGGCAAGCCGCTCATTGTGTTAGTGCCGGGAACAATTTGGGAAACGAAGCACTGGAACATCGAAGGATTTGCCGGTGTCGCACGCGAGTTCCTTCGAGAAGGATTTGCTGTTGCTCTGGCGGGTGCCAAGCGCGATGAGACGCGGTGCCAGCAAATCGCAGCAGCCGCTCCGGGGACGATTAATCTTTGCGCTAAAACTACTCCAGCAGATCTGGCGGGACTGATCCAACGCGCTGAAGTGGCGGTGACCAACGATTCCGGGTCGATGCATGTCGCTGCGTCTTTGAATAAACCGATGGTGAGCGTATTTGGCCCGACGAATCCGGTTCACATCGGGCCGTACCAAAGACCGGACTCGGTTGTGCGCGTCGACTTGCCGTGTTCGCCCTGCAATTATCGTCGCCTGAGCCAATGCCCTTTCGATCACGCCTGTATGAAGCAGGTCACGTCCGAGATGGTCGTGGAGCGTGCGCGAAAAATCGTCGCGGCGGCAAAACTGTAGTGTGCGCTGTCCTCAGCGTAGGAATACTTGGCGTCACAACAGAATCCGCTGCGGAGAGCCGACGCTACAACGCTTGTGGCTCAGAAACCACGGGGTAAGATCGGCAACGTGACCAAAACAAAAGCGATTTTCGCCGGGTTGCTCGCCGGATGCGTGGCCACAGTCGCGATGACGACGGCGATGCTATTGCTGGCGACGTTCGGTGTGGCTACACCGCTCGTCATCATCGGTGATCGCCTTTCGGTCTTCATTCCCCCGGGGCCGTTTCTTTCACTGATGGGCAAGGTCGGGGGCTACAATCATCTGAAGCAACTTGGCGTTGGATCTACAATCGCCGGTCAAGTTGTGGTCGGCGCGATCGCCGGAGCGATTTTGGGGTGGTTCGTCCGCCGTGATCCGACGCGCGTCCCAACCATTTGGACGATGTTGATCTTCGTTCTTCTGCCGGTCCTTGTATTTGCGATCGCGTTGTGGCCGGTGCTCGGGACGAGTTACATCGGCCTGCCCATTCAGGTCGCGCGACTGGTGACGCTCGTCTGCTTCGCGCTCTGCGTACTTCTCTTCGAACGAACGCTAGTGATTGGCTTCGATTTTTTAATGGTAGGGACGGCCCGCCGGGGCGTCCGGACGTCGCAGCGCGATGTGCCTACTAACGAGTTCACTCCAGCTATTGGACGCCGTGCATTCGTGCTGGGCACGATTGGTGTCGCAGCGGTTGGTGGCGGAGTGGCGCTGGCGCGCAAACTGTATCGCGCGGCTACGTTCAGCTATGATGGCACTCAGTACAAAGGCACCATTGTTCAGCCGATTACGCCTAACGACTTGTTCTACTGTGTCACCAAGAACGTCGTCGATCCCAAGGTGAATATCGATGTATGGCATCTGGAAATTGGCGGGCTGGTGCAAAACGCGGCGACCTGGCGGTTCCAGGATCTTCTGGGATTCAAACCGACTACTCAGGAGACAACGCTCATGTGTATCAGCAACGGTTTGGACGCAGGCCTTATCAGTAATGCCGTGTGGAAAGGTCTTCCGCTGCGTGATTTGCTCGATCAAGCCGGTGTGCTGGCCGACGCCGCCCGTGTCCGCCTGCAGGGCGTGGACAATTACACCGATACAATCCCACTGGAGAAGGCGATGGAACCAACCACGCTGCTGGCCTATGAAATGAATGGCGACCCGCTGTCGGATCGGCACGGTTACCCCTTGCGCGTCATCGTGCCGGGCTACTTCGGCGAAAAAAACGTCAAATGGGTCACGAGAATTGAAGTGACCGACGCGAACGCGAAAGGATTTTACGAAGCGCAAGGCTGGGGACCCGATTTCATTGTGCCCACACGATCGAGAATCGATGTGCCGGAGGATTGGGTGTCTGTCTCGTTAGGCAAACTAACTGCTCCGATCGAAGTGAAAGGCATCGCATTCGGCGGCGACCGCGGCATTTCCCGCGTTGAACTCAGTTTCGATGATGGTCAGAGCTGGAGCGACGCGGAGATTTATTACTCGGGTGGCAATCTGGCGTGGTCACTCTGGAAAGCACACTGGACGCCGGTCGCGGCGGGCGATTATCCACTCCTCGTTCGCGCCACGGATGGCGAAGGCGATGTCCAGGAATGGGAAGAAGATCGCGGGCCGTTCTCAGGCGTGAGCGGTCTTCACCGAATCAATGTGCGCGTGACGGCGTAAGCGTCATGTCGAGCGAAGTCGAGACATCCCGCGGCATTGTTGTTAGGTGACCCTGCGGGATTCCTCGACTCCGCTCGACAATGACAGTCGCGAGATGGCTCGAAAACTTGCGTTGTGTGCTAAATTCTATCGATGGAAAAGGTGATCATTGTTGGGAGCGGTTGCGCAGGGCTGACAGCTGCGATTTATGCTGCTCGAGCGAACCTCAGCCCGTTAGTGCTGGAAGGCCGACAGCCTGGTGGGCAGCTCTCCACGACCACGCTGGTCGAAAATTACCCCGGTTTTCCGGACGGAATCGATGGGCCGGAGTTGATTCTGAACATGCACAGACAGGCCGAAAAATTCGGCGCGCGATTTTCGTACGCGGAGGTGACCGATTTCGATCCGAGCAACAAGCACATCCGTATCAAAACCGACGATGAATGGTTGGATACGCGCGCTCTGATCATCGCGAGCGGCGCCGCGGCCCGATATCTCGGACTGGATGGCGAAGAGAAATTAGTCGGCCATGGTCTAACCAGTTGCGCGACCTGCGATGGCGCATTTTACAAAAACGTGCCCGTCTGCGTCGTGGGCGGCGGCGATTCCGCGGCGGAAGAATCAACATTCCTCACCCGGTTCGCCTCAAAGGTTTATCTCATTCATCGCCGCGACGAAATGCGAGCGTCGAAGATCATGCAGGACCGCGTGTTCGCGAATAAGAAGATCGAGCCGATCTGGGACACGGTGCTGACGCAATACATTGCCGATAAAAAAGGTGAGATGCGCGCCGTACGTTTGCGCAACCTGAAGACAAACGAGGAGCGCGAGCTGGAAGTTGGATGCGTTTTCGTCGCGATCGGGCACGATCCTAACACGAAGGCGTACCGAGGAAAACTCGACATGGACGAGGAGGGCTATCTCCTCGCGAAAAACGGCGTCGACAGTAAAATTCCCGGCGTTTTCATCGCCGGCGACGTCGCTGACCGCGTTTACAAGCAGGCCGTTACCGCTGCGGGAATGGGTTGTGCCGCGGCCCTGCAGGCGGAGAAGTATTTAAGTGGGGCGGAGAGCTAATTTGCGAGTTGCGAATACCGGCCTTTTTTCTGTCATCCTGAGCGGAGTCGAAGGATCTCTGATGTTAAATGCCTCTCCGAGCAAAGAAGGAGATTAGAGATTCCTCGACTTCGCTCGGAATGACAAAACATGTCGTGAAAATCTGCGATGTGACGCAGTTTTATTCGCCGGTGAGCGGCGGTGTGAAGCGATATCTTCATGAAAAGATCGATTACATCCACAAACATCCATCGCGCTACGAACATGTCCTTATTGTTCCCGGCGCGAAGACGAAACTGAAAGCGAGCGGGCGCTCGCGTGTTTACACGATTCGGTCTCCTCTTGTTTCACGCACCGCCCGATACCGCGCGCTGCTGAATCTTCGCGCTGTTGAAGAAATCTTGGACCGTGAACAGCCCGATGTCATCGAGTCCGCGGATCCCTATCAGCTCGGCTGGAAGGCATTGAAGGTCGGGCGCGCGCTGCGTGTACCCGTGGTTGGATTTTATCACTCGCATTTTCCAGAAGCGTACGTACGAAAAAGCTCAACGCTGCTTGGGAAAACGGCCACACATCGAGTGATGAAGCTTTCCCGTGCGTACGTCCGCAAACTCTACAATCAGCACGCCGCCACGATCGTAGCATCCGATGGATTGGGCCGCGTGCTGCGTGAATGGGGCGTTGAGAACGTGCGTGTGCAAAGCCTGGGTGTTAACACCGAAATCTTCCGTCCCGACGGATCAGGAACCGAAGCTATACGGCGCTCGCTTGGAATAAAATCAGACCAAAAGTTGCTTCTTTACGTAGGCCGCCTGGCGAAAGAAAAAAACACAACGACTTTGCTTCGCGCTTTCAACACTTTGCAACGACGCCGGCCGAATGGGTTTCATTTGCTCGTGATCGGTGATGGCCCCGACCGAACGCAACTCCGGAAACTCCAATTGCGAACTAACAATGTTTCCTGGATTCGCTACTGCGCCGACACTCGCGAGCTCGCCGGATTTTATCGTGCGGCCGATCTTTTCGTTCATCCCGGTGTTCAAGAAACATTTGGTCTTGCAGCCCTGGAATGCCAGGCGTGCGGGACGCCAGTGGTGGGAATTCGCGGTAGCTACATGGACAACGTGATTTGCCATGATCAGGAGTCGTGGGCCGTGGAAAACAGCGCCGACGCACTGGTGAACGCGATCGAAGACTGCAGCGACAGGAAATTATCGGTGATGGGGAGGAACGCTGCACGCGTTGCGCGGAGTCTGTACAGCTGGCCACGTGTGTTTGACGAACTGTTTTGCATTTATCTCGAGCTTCGCTCAAAATACGAGCGATTTTAAATGGCAAACGATGACCCCCAACCATACCTCATTCGTGGCTATCGCAGATCAGATCGCGAGGCGGTAAGAAAACTCTGCTGCGAGACCGGCTTTCTCGGTGAGCCAATTGATCCCGTGTATCAGGATCGGGAATTGTTCGC
>JBJMXF010000104.1:0-11522 GCA_045809725.1 Candidatus Udaeobacter sp.
TGGGCGAATCGGACGACTTCGGCTTCAATGCCGTGCAGGATCGCGTCCATGTGCACGACCTGCACGCGACCATCCTCCACCTGCTTGGCTTCGATCACACCAAGCTAACGTATCGCTTCCAGGGCCGCGACTTCCGGCTGACGGACGTGCACGGCGAGGTCGTACGCAAGTTGCTCGCGTAGAGGCAGGCTTGCTTTGTCCATCGCAGGCGCCCAGTCTCGCGCCACTATGGACAACGACATCCTGCGCGCCGTCAGCATCCTGCGCGATCTTTCCAATGAGGAATTGGATATGATCGCCAACTTGCTCACCGTACGGGAGGCGAAGAAGGGCGAAAAGCTCCTGGAGGAAGGGACCATCGTGAATCATCTCTACATCGTGTGCGACGGAGCGGTGCACGTGCGCCGACTCGCCCAAACGCGTGAGATCCTGCTCGGACGCCTCGGGGTCGGGGCGCACTTCGGCGAGATCAACATGTTCGACCCCGGTACGGCGACTGCGAGTATCTACGCGATGAAGACGCCAACGCGTCTGGCGTATGTCGACTACGAGAGCCTCCGCGGATTCATGTCCGCGCACGCGACGACCGGCTACAAGATCGTGAGCGCGATGATGACGGAGATGGCGCGTCGCCTGCGGCAGACGAGCGCGAGGCTGGTGAATTCAGTTTACTGGGCGACGCCCGACGCGAAGAAGGAACTGAAAGAGGCGGCGGAGTAGGACCCGCTGGAGGGGTCCCGCGTGAGGACTCCGAAATGGTCGGGCCGGCGAGATTCGAACTCGCGACCTCTTGAACCCCATTCAAGCGTTCTACCAAGCTGAACTACGGCCCGAGTTGCGTCGCGTGGACTATTCACTGACTGCGACGAAATCACCAGAGCTGAAAATACTAGCGGCGGCAAGCGACAGAAATTGAATAATGCAGCAGGACTGGCCCCGCTATGTCGGGTCTTGTGAGGATCTCGATGAGCGTCTTCGGCGCCACAATCTCGGTCATTTCCAAAGCTACGCGCCACGGGATCCCATGGACTTTGATCCATAATGAAAGATTTTGTAGTCGCACCGAAGCATCGAACAAAGAGCGCTACTACAAGTCAGGTCGAAGTCGCGACGAACTCGACCGTTTACAATCGTAGTGCGGTCGCCGCGGCGACAGGTCGTGGGTTCGAATCCCGCCGGCCCGAAACGATTAAAATCCGTCCATGATGTTGCTTTCGATCCGCTACAGCGACTTTCCATTGCAGAAATGATTCGTTCTGCGTAAGATTGCATCTTCAACGAAGTAGATGGTCTTCGGAAAGACTCGGTGTAATACAAACTAACGGTAAATCCCCCCGGTTCTCGATCAGCCACCTTTGAAGGCGTGCAGGGATGTTCTTCAAGGACAGATCACGGGCACGCAAACATGAACGTCCAGAAATGTGTAATTTTCGCGCTTGCGCTTGTCACTGGGACTTTCGCGATTTCGTTGGGTGTTCCTGCAACTGATGCGGAGAAGGTCTCCGCATCCGCATCAGCGTACACTCCCCGGACCCGCACCTACTACGTTGCCGCCGAGAACACGACCTGGAACTATGCGCCCACCGGGAAAGACCAGATGACGGGCAAGCCGGTGCCAGCGCCTTGGGGCAAGCAGTTGGTTTATAAAAAGGTTCGTTACTTCGAGTACACCGACGACTCATTCACCGAAAAAAAACCTCAGCCTGCCTCGCTGGGTATCCTCGGCCCCATCATCCGCGGCGTCGAAGGCGACACCATCAAGGTCGTCTTCTACAACAAGGCCGATAAGCCCTACAGCGTGCATCCTCATGGCTTGCACTATGACAAAGACAATGAAGGCGCAACGCACGAAGCGGGCGACTCGGATCCTCATATGAACATGGATATGGGCAGCGGCTCTATGCCCATGGATGGCGCTGGCGCCAAGGTTGCACCCGGCCAGAAATATACCTACACTTGGAGCATACCGCATGATGCCGCGCCTACGGAAGCCGAAGGCGGATCGAAAATCTGGACGTATCACTCACACGTCAACGGCCCGCAGGATATTTATGACGGTTTAGTCGGACCGATCATCGTAACCTCAGCCGCTCATGCTCGAGCCGATGGCACGCCCGATGACGTGGATAAGGAATTCGTGACGATGTATATAATTTTCGACGAATCAAAGCCGGGCATGACGGATAAGCAAAAAGAACCCAATCTCAAACATTCGATTAACGGCTATATTTTCGCCAATCTACCCGGCTTGGATGTGGATAAGGGTGATCGGGTCCGCTGGCATCTTATCGGCATGGGCAACGAAGTTGATCTGCATACGCCTCACTGGCACGGCAAACTTGTGAAAATGAACGGCACATATACCGATGTGGCCGAACTTCTGCCGGCAAGCATGAAATCAGCCGACATGATCGCCGACAATCCCGGCCAGTGGATGTACCATTGCCATGTCGCTGATCACATCACCGCCGGTATGACGTCAATGTATCGCGTGCACGAGAAATAGAACGTTGCTGCGAAGCCCTACGTAATTTATCAATCCTGCTGGCCGGGAACATTAAAACAAGCTAGCGCAAGCGTCCCGGCTTACGATTTTTCCCCGCGCAAGCGTAACGCTCACGCTACATTGCATCATGTTAAGTGCTGGAATCGTCGGGCTGCCGAACGTTGGAAAATCGACGCTTTTCAACGCCGTCACACGCACGCATAAAGCGCCGGCAGAAAATTATCCCTTCTGCACGATCGATCCCAACCTTGGGATGGTGATCGTGCCCGACCCCCGACTGACAAAGATCGCGGAGCTTTCTCACTCCAAAAAGATCACACCGACAGCAATCGAGTTTGTGGATATCGCCGGACTCGTCAAAGGCGCGAGCGCCGGTGAAGGTCTTGGTAATCAGTTCCTCCATCATATTCGCGAAGTTGAGGCGATCGTGCAGGTCGTCCGTTGTTTTGAAAACGCAGATGTTCACCATGTCAGCGCGACCATTGATCCGGTGCGCGATATCGAAGTGATAAATACCGAGCTCGTGTTGGCAGATTTGGCTTCCGTGCAGAAGCGACGCGACCGGATGCAGAAGCAACTGCACGCCGGCGAAAAAGCAGCAATCATCGAAAGTGCAATCATCGAAAAACTGCTCCCCCATCTCGACCGCGGAAAGCCTGCGATTACCGCCGAGTTGACTCCAGAAGAGAAGGCAGTCGCGCGAGGTTTTTTCTTGCTGACGTCAAAACCAACGATTTTTGCCTGCAACGTGGCGGAATCGGATTTAGCAGCGATTTCCAGAGGCGATTGTGCGAATGCCGCCACGCAATATGTCGATCTTGTTCGGGATTACGCGAACCACCACTTCGCCACTGAAGCGATTGTTGTCAGCGCGCAGATTGAGAGCGAACTGGTCGATCTTAGCGAACAGGAGGCGATGGAATATCTACGCGGGGTCGGCGTGGAAGACAGCGGAGTGCACGCGCTCATTCGTGCCGTGTATCACCTGCTCGGCCTGCGTACATTCTTTACCACCGGCGAAAAAGAATCGCGCGCCTGGACCATCCACGCCGGCGACAAAGCGCCAGCCGCCGCCGGAGCGATTCATTCCGATTTTGAGCGCGGGTTTATCGCAGCGGAAACCATTTATTACAACGATCTCGTCGCAGCCGGATCTTTCGCGAAGGCACGTGAAGCAGGCAAATTGCGCTTGGAAGGAAAAGAATACGAAGTTCGCGACGGCGACGTAATTCTCTTCCGATTCAACGTCTAACACTCAACTCTTCCTCTACCTCTTCCTCTCACTCTGCTTCTGTGTTTTTCCGATCGCATCAAGAAGAAGATTAAGAGGAAGCGGAAGAGGAAGATTTTCTATTGCTGACCGAGGTACAAAATCCGCCCGCATTGCTCACAGTTGACGATTTCTTTTCCCGCCTTGACCCCCGCCGCTGTGGCAGTCGTAACTTTCATGTGGCAGCCGGTGCAAACACCGTGCTCGACGGCGACAATCGCAGCATCGCCTTTACTGTTGAACAGGCGCTCGAATTGGTCGAGCACATCGGCGTCGATTTTAGACGCGAGCGCTTCCCGCTCATTTGCTAGTTGTGCCTGCTGCGTTTCCAGCGCTTTTGATTTTGTCTCGAGATCCGCCAACTGCCGTGAGATACTGTCCTTCGTTGCCCGCGCACTTTTATCGGCCGCTTCGATTTCCCCTTTGAGCTTGTCGGCTTCAATCATCAATTCGAGCTCTGCATCCTCGAGTTTACGGATTTCATTTTCGTACCGCTCAATTTCATGGCCAATCGCCCGAAACTCCTCATTCTTGCGGGTTTGATACTGCTGCGTTTTGAGACGCGAGATGCTTTCGGTGCGCGTGCCCACGTCAAGTTCCAGTTTTTTGCGCTCAACTTCGACGAGACGCCCTTTCTGTTTCAGTGATTCAACGCCCGCTGCGCTTGCGGCGAGTTGTGACTCAAGATGAGCGCGTTCTAACGGGAGCGCCTTAATCTCAGTCTGAATGTGCCGGATCTTTTGCTGTCGATCTTGGAGAATGAGCAGTTGTTCCAATTCCGAATGCACGAGCGCTCAACCTATTGATTCGGCAAAGGGGCGTCAATCATTGGCCAGCAGCACTGACTTGATTTAACGCGTCAAACACCTGCCCAGCGGCTACCACAATGAACCCGGCCCAACTCGACGAGTTCGATTTTTGTTTTCATGTGGCTCTTGCCGGCGCTAGTCGGAACACCCAGCGATACAGCCCGAACGCGATCGCGGCGAAGCCAAGTCCGCCGAGAATTTTGCCGGCGGTTTCGAAGCCGGGCCCGACTAATGCCAGCGGTGCGTCTTTGCCTGAAAAAACAATGATTGCCGAAATCACCACGCCGAGAATGCCCTCGCCGACGATCATCCCAGACGCGAGCAGCACGCCAAGCTGCTTCGTTGCTTCCGGTCTCGCAGTGCGATCAGCGCGCCTATCGAACAACCACCCGGCAACGGCTCCGACCACAATCATCAGAGTGCTCTGGGTTGGTAGATAAATTCCTAAACCAACTGCTAACGGTGGAACACGCATGTGTCGTGTCGTGCGCGCGAGGATTTCATCCAGCAGGATAATACCAATACCGATCATTCCGCCGATGCGGATCAAACTCCAGTCGATGTCAGCGGCAATGACTCCTTGCGCCAGTGACGATATCAATCCTGCCTGGGGCGCCGGCAAAGGATGCGCACGCGTTTCAGCGCCCGGCGCTCCCACGAAACCGTAAGCATGATTCACGAGGTCGAGTACTGGCGGAATGACGAATGCGCCTGCGATAACGCCGAAAATCAACGCGACTTGTTGCTTCCACGGTGTTGCATCAACTAGCTGTCCGGTCTTCAGGTCCTGTAAATTGTTATTGGCAATCGCCGCAACGTTGAAAATGACTGCGGTCGTAAAAAGCGCGAATGCCATGAGCGCCTTGCTCGCATCCGGACCGACGTACGGTTTCACGCCAATCACCAGTAACAACGCCGCACCGATCACGACTAAAATCCCGATGCCAGACAACGGACTGTTCGAGGAACCAATCAACCCCGCCATGTACCCGCACACGGCCGAAACGAAGAAGCTCATCAAAACGACGTAGGCGACTCCGCCGATGATGAGCGTGGGCAAATGCGCGCCCAGACCGCTGCTGCTGCCAAAATATCCTAACAACCAGGCGATCGGCAGCATGCAGATCAGTGTTACCAGTCCCACAATCCCGATCGGAATATCGCGTTCAGTAATCGGCAGCGTATCGGCGCGGCCGGCTTTTCGCTCGCGCGATGCAGCCATCGCACTAGCCAGCCCACTCGCCACCGGTTTAACCAGCTTGAGAAGAGTCCAAATCGCTGAGACGCCGATCGCGCCAGCACCAACGAAGCGGACCTTTGTGCTCCAGGTTTTTTGCGCCAGCGCCGCGGCCGCCATGGTGATGTCGCCGGCCATGCCGGAGAAGTGTGGAACAAGCCACCCCCACCCGATCAACGCGCCGATTAGCATCGCAATTCCGACGGACAAACCGACCAGGTGCCCGATCCCGAGAAGCGCAAACGACAAAAAGAAATCATATCCGCTCACTGATCCACGCCTGCCAATCCGAAAGGTTTGCGCCACATCGGCGGCCAATACTTGAGTTTGAACGACGACCGCGAACACCGCTGCAACAATCGAGCCCCATAGCACTGCAAGCAGACCAGCCCTGCCATGTTCGATGTCGGAAGCATGCTTGGAATCGCTGCTGCTTCCGATCTTGAGCACTTCAGCGCATGCAACGCCTTCCGGATACGGCAAATCAGAATTTGTGACTAACGCTCGACGTAAAGGAATCGAATACATCACACCCAGGATTCCGCCGAGCGCGCAAATCCAGAACGAAATCCAGAAAGGATACTCGGTCCACCATCCGATCATGATCAGGCCCGGCAGCACAAAAATGATCGATGAAAGTGTGCCCGCGGCGGAGGCAACGGTCTGGACGATATTGTTCTCCTGAATGGTGGCGTCACGGAACCCGCGCAGGATTGCCATCGAAATCACCGCTGCTGGGATGGATGTAGAAAAGGTCAGCCCTGCTTTAAGTCCGAAGTACACATTCGCCGCGGTGAACACCAGCGTGATAATGATGCCGATGATGAGACCGCGTACGGTGAGTTCTTTGCGCACAGAACTCGGAGAATAGTGTGAAGCTGCCAGCCGGGTCAAGGAACTGTGACTTCGAAACTAGGCGCCCATTGAATTGCGTGTTGCAGTGCCATGGCGCTCTGGCCCATTCTCTCAAGCTCTTGCAAAATGTCGACGATCGATAGTGCAAATCCGCCGCAGGAATATCCCGACATCGTCGGCGCACGCCCAACAAATCCACTGGCGGCAAACTTCAAATCTTTTATTCCAGCCTCTGCTCAATTGCCGGAGCTGACATGGCCACATCTGATCACCGGCACGATTCTCGGAATTATTTTCGGCGCATCGTCGCTTTACCTTGTACTCAAAGTGGGATTGACCGTGAGCGCATCGATCCCGGTGGCCGTGCTTTCGATCACCATTTTTCGTATCTCGTCGAAGTTTTTTCGGTCGCGCGACGCGACAATCCTGCAAAACAACATCGTTCAAACCGCAGGTTCCGCGGGTGAATCGATCGCGTTCGGTCTCGGTGTGACGATGCCGGCCATCATGATTCTCGGATTCGATCTCGAAATCACGCGCGTAATGCTCGTCGCTATTTTAGGCGGATTGCTCGGCATACTGATGATGATCCCGTTGCGACGGGCATTGATTGTCGCTGAGCACGGTGTGTTGAAGTATCCCGAGGGTACAGCTTGCGCCGAAGTGCTGAAGGCAGCTGTGTCGAAGGAATCGATCGCCGTTGCGGACAAGACACACACGACCGCGAGTGCAGAAATCGTAAATCAAGAAGCGGTGAGTGGCGGGGGCAAAGTGATCTTCACTGGTTTTGGAATCGGTGTTCTTTACCAGACCGCCATGGGCGCGTTCAGAATGTGGAAGGACACGCCAGAGAAGGTGTTCGGCGAGCCATTAAAAGGCGGCTCAATCTCCGCGACGATCGAACCAGCTTTGCTCGGTGTCGGGTACATCATCGGGCCGCGGATCGCCTCGATCATGTGCGCAGGCGGCGTGCTCTCCTATCTCGTGCTGATTCCAGCGATCAAATTTTTTGGTGACAATGTCACGGGCGCCGTTGCACCGGGAACCATTCCTATCAGCAAAATGGGACCCGACGATATTCGCGAGGCATATATTCTTTACATTGGCGCGGGAGCAGTTGCCGCTGGTGGAATCATCAGCTTGTTCCGATCGATCCCCACAATCTGGCATGGATTGCGCGGCGGATTATCGGATCTGGTGGGCCAACACACTTCGCGCGGGCACGTGCCGCGAACGGATCGCGATTTGTCGATGCGTGTCGTGATCATTGGTTGCCTTGCGATCATTGCGGTCATCATGGCGGTTCCGCAGTTGCATCTGCGTGGAAATTTTCTCGGCGCATTTCTGATCGTGCTGTTCAGCTTCATGTTCGTGACCGTTTCTTCGCGGTTGACCGGAGAGATTGGTTCATCTTCAACTCCGATCTCCGGAATGACCGTGGCGACCTTGCTGCTCACCTGCCTGGCGTTCCTCATTGTAGGCTGGACCGCCGCGCCTTACTTCGTCACAGCGCTTTCGATTGGAGGAATTGTTTGCATTGCTGCATCTAATGGCGGCACAACTTCACAAGATTTAAAAACAGGTTTTCTGGTGGGATCGACACCGCGCGCGCAGCAGATCGCAATCCTCTTCGGCTCCCTGGCATCGGCGCTGACACTCGGATACGTGCTCTTGTTTTTGAACGATGCGTACACCGTTTACGTGCCGGTTCCGGCGAACACTGAACTGCGCGCTCCTGCGAATGAGATTGGAAAACCGGGAAAGGTACAGGGGTTACAGGCCGCTTCGGATTCGAAAACGTACCATGTGTGGCAACGCCTCGATCCAGAGGGCGGTGCTGCTCAGCGCTATTTGGTCAACGAACAAGGCGTTCCAGTTTATCTCGTCGATCCTGGCATCAACGGCACGCATAGGACCCGTCCTGACGGCTCGGCAGTGCAGAAGTTCGATGCGCCGAAAGCAACTCTGATGTCGTACATCATTAAAGGCATCCTCAGCCACAAATTGCCGTGGGCGCTTGTCCTGCTCGGCGCAATGATTGCTGTCGTGCTTGAGATGAGCGGGATCCCATCGCTTGCATTTGCGGTAGGAGTTTACCTTCCCATCGCCTCCTCCACCCCAATCTTCATCGGCGGAATGGTTCGCTGGCTGGTGGATCGCTACCTAAAAGCGAAATTCCACCACAAAAATCTATCCGAGATGGAACTCACCGCCGAAGGTGACAAGAGTCCCGGCGTTTTGCTCGCTTCAGGTTATATCGCCGGCGGCGCAATCACCGGAATCGTGATCGCTGCGAAAGAAATGGTCGGCCCGCTCGCCGCGATTGGCTATCGGATGGAGCAATGGCAAATAGCTCACAATCCATTTGTAAGCGGTCCGTACGCGGATCTACTCGCCTTGATTCCGTTTTTTATAATCTCTCTGCTTCTGTATCTCGTCGGACGCGACCTTTTGCTCACAGCACGATCAAAAGCTCGGTAGCAGATCGTCAGGGGGCCAATGCGCGTTTTTGCTGAAACGCGCTGCCGCATTCCCCAATCAGAATCTCTCCACTGGCGAAATTTGGCGCTCGCGCACGACGGCAACGACTTCTTCTGCACCGACGACGGCAGTGCGAAGATTCGCAATTTCTTGATTAATCGCTTCGAAGGCGCTCTCTGAGAATTCCTGAGGTGGCGAGAGGTTTTCCTTGAACTCACCTATGTGTTTTTGCGCGCGCTCGATTTGATCGGAAGGCAACGTGCCAAGAATTCGCAGCACGTTTTCTATTTCAGGGACGCGATGGCAAAGCATCATTATGTCGTTTCCGGCTTCGAGACAGAGGCGAATGGTTTCGTCCAATCGATATCTGATCAGAATCGCACCCATGTCGAGATCGTCAGTCATCACCAAGCCTTGGAAACCAAATTCGTTGCGCAACAACTCTGTAACGATTCGGCGCGACACCGTCGCCGGCGTGGGTTGCGACTCGAAGCACGGGTACCACCCGTGGCAGATCATCATACTGTCGACGATGCCGCCCGGCGCGCCCGGCGGTCGCGCCCTACCAATGAATTCGCGAAACACAGCCAACTCATTGTTATCAAGCTCCTCCCGGGTTCGGGCGATCCTGGGCAATTGATAATGCGCATCTGAAGTTGCAGCAGAGTAACCTGGGAAATGTTTGCCGCAGCTGGCGATCCCCTGCTCGCGCATGGCGTCATTGAACGCGCCGGCATTGCGCACGACCTGGTCAACGGTTTTTCCGTAGCACCGGCCGCGTAACGAGTTTTCGGCGTCATCATCGAATGAAATATCAAGCACGGGACAAAGATCCAGATTGAACCCGAAAAGGCGCAGCAAACGTGCGGTGATATCGCCGTGGCGCCGGATTAAATCGATATCGTTGTTGTCGCGCAGTTGTTGCGCGTTCGGCGGTTCGTTTCCGATGAGGCGCAATCGCGACACGCGTCCGCCTTCCTGATCGATTGTGATGATCGGCTCGATGTCGCTCAGGTCGCGCAAATCGTCGATGAGCTTCCGGAGTTGCGTCGCGCTCTCGAGATTGCGTCCGAATAGAATGTATGCCCCGGGTTGCACGCGTCGAAACAACCGGGCTGTTTCCGTATCGAGTTCTTTGCCGGGAACCCCCGTCATTATTAGTTGACCAACCGAATCGCCCTTCATGGCGCGCAAAGATGAACGCTCAACGCGCGTCCGGCAAGCGTTGGTGCGGCGCGCGCGCGACGTTCAACCGTCGCACGCAGAACTCAGCGAAAAAACCCGTGCACAATTTTTCGCGTTCTTAGCACCTTCGCCTAACGAGTAGATTGGTGGCGGGCGAGTCGATACATCAAAGGACCCGCCGCGATTGCAATGGCGGTACCGATAACTGCTGGCAAACCGTATTCCCCGTCGGCGAAGGAAACGGCGATCACGACCAGTAACACTATGATTGGCAGTGAAGCGAGCACTGCCACACCTGTGCGGCCCAGTGGAATTCGAAACGCGCCGCGCAGAGACGGTTCGGTTTTGCGAAGTTGAATCAGAGCGCCGAACTCCAGGAAAAGCGCAACCGAATAGAGAAGCACATCGGCAACAATTAGTTTGCCGAACGCGACAAGAGCAAACAACGAATAGAAAACGGCTGACACAATGACAGCCGTCCGCGGCGTGCCGTGCGCATCCAGTTTCGCCAAAGATTTCGGCAGCAAACCATCGTCGGCGAGCACGAATGGAATTCGCGAATAGCCGAGCAGCAGCGCGTTGAACAATGCAAGCGCGCTGATCATCCCGCCGAGGGCGATCCAGATCGCAAGCCATCGGCCGGCACTTCCAGCCGCCGAGGCGGCGATCTGCGGCCAGCCACCTTCAGTCCACGTAGTCCAGTCGCTTGCACCGAGCGTGGTAAGCAACGGAATGAAGTAGCCGATCGTCACAAGCGGCAGCGCGAAGGCGAGTGCGCGCGGATATGTCCGCGAAGGATCTTTTACTTCGCCCTGCACAGTCGACGGATTGTCCCAACCGATGTAATTCCAGAGGGCAATCGAGATACCAACGGCCAAACCGCCGAATCCGCGAGCGTGTTCGGACGCGAACGGTTGCCATGGAATGTGCGTGATGCGCGGCGCACTCGCGACTGACAAAACAAGAAAGCCGAGCATGATGAAACACCCGGCGATAATTGAAGTGCGAGTGACGTTCACTGAGCCGCGGATGTTGATCCATGCTGCACCCCAAATAATGACAAGCGAGATGAGCCATTCCACTCGCGCGTCGAGTCCGGGGACGAAATAGCGCAGATATTGATTGAACAGCACGGGATAAATCGCCATGTCCACAAGCGAGTACACCCATGTAAGCCAG
>JBJMXF010000105.1:0-14926 GCA_045809725.1 Candidatus Udaeobacter sp.
TCACTGGTTAGGATTATGGTCCGCAGAGTCCACGGACCGGCTGTCCAGATAGCCTTGCAGAATCATTTGCGCTGCCACCTGATCCACGTAGCCGCGGGTATCCCGAGTTTTCTTGCCGGCGTCACGCAACACCCGATGCGCTGCGACTGTCGTGAGTCGCTCGTCCCACGTGACGATCGGGCACGGGAGAATCGCGCGTATTTTTTCCACAAAATCGAGAACCTCTGTGGCAGCAGTACCAATCTGACCGTTCATCTGACGCGGGATTCCCGCCACGACACGTTCCACTTTTTTTTCACGAACGATTTCAGCGATGCGCGCTGCCGCTTGCTGGTTTGCTGAAATAGTCTCCAACGGATGCGCGAGCAACTGCAGCTCGTCAGAGATGGCCAGGCCGATCCGCGCTCGTCCAAAATCGATACCCAAAATACGATTCATGCAGGAGTCATTCCGACCGTAGTCGAAGAATTCCGTGGCGAAACCCTAAGGCGACATCGCGGGATCCTTCGACTTCGCTCACGATGACGCTCTGTCGTGTCATTGCAGTTCCGGCGGAAGTTTGCCGATTAAGTCTTTGATCCGTTCCGCTTCGTGCCGATGACAAATTAACAGGGCATCTGGCGTACGGACGATAATTAAATCATTCACGCCGAGTAGCGCGATCGTTGTTCCATTTTCCTCGAAAACGATGTTGTTGCTCGAATCGATTGCTGTGATTGCAAGGTTCGAAGCATTTCCGCGTGTGTCTTTTTCAAAATAATTCGCCACAGCACGCCAGCTTCCAATGTCATCCCAATCAAAGCCCGCCTCTACGACCAGAACGCGATCAGCTTTCTCCATGATCGCGTAATCAAACGAGATGCGCGACAGTTTGCTGAAACGATCCCGGAAAGCTGTCTCGAAATTTCCCGGCGCGCGCAGTTGTGAAAGAAAATCAGCCAGCTCCGGCGCGTGACGATTAAATTCGCGAAGCATCGTAGACACAGACCATACGAACATTCCGGCGTTCCACCGAAAGTTTCCCCTGCGTACAAACGACTCCGCCAGATCAGAGTTTGGTTTTTCCCGAAAGCGGACCACGCGATGAATTGCGTCGTTGTCGGGACGTTTGCGCAAGCGCACTGGCTTGCCGTGCTCGATGTAACCGAATCCGGGACACGCCCATGTCGGTTTGATGCCGATGGTCACAAGCTCGCTTGTTTCGTCGGCGGCATCCGCGGCGAGGATGAGTGTTTCCTGAAAGGCCGCGCGATTTGTAATGACGTGATCGGCTGGTAGAACAACCATGGTGGCTGCATGATCGCGTAACGCCACCCATCCGGTCCCGAGCGCGATCGCCGCGGCCGTGTCGCGTTTAGCGGGCTCGGCTAAAATATTTTCCTTTGGAAAATTCCCAAGCAATTTTCGAACTGCGCTTTCCTGTTCTGTGTTCGTGAGGATCAGAGTGCGTTCGGGCGGAATGAGCCCGTCCAAGCGCGCCAGAGTTTCTTCCAGCAAGGTTTGGTTGGAGACGAGTCTTAGCAGTTGTTTGGGGCGCGCTCGCCTGCTCAACGGCCAAAAGCGTTCGCCGCTGCCGCCGGCGAGGATGAGCGCGTACAACGAGTCAGGCATGTCGGTGCAAGGACGATTGCGTCGCGAAAATTGCCGTTTCCTTTTCCAAAACGCGACGTATATGGTAGGCGATGTCTTCCCTCATATCCATTTCAAAAAGTGCTGAAGATCTTCCGGTTGCGCCGCTGCTGGTTCTTACCCGGACAGCAATCGGACTAGGTTTGGGAATCTGGATCGCCGACAAAATAAGACCTCCGCTGCGTCAAGCGACCGCCTTCACGCTGCTGGCAATCGGTGCCTTGGCCGCGGCACCGTGGCTGGTGAAAATCACAATGGGTCAGATTAATCGTCCCGAATCTGAATGGGGCAGCCGAGCCCGTTTGCGTTCCATTCGCGATGATTCCGGCTATACGACGGACAACGACATCTATTAGTGGGTCTGCAGGTGAGATCGAGGATTTTGGGGCAGGGGACGCGCCTAACGAACCGACATCAACGATAGTGGCTGCAATGTTATGGCCCAACTGCAATCTCTTGCGCAGCGCAATTGCAGATAAATCAGCGTGGAAAAACTAGTCGATGATGCGGTTTTGTTTGGCAGCCGTGTAGTCGTGTGGCCCAGAGTGTTCAAAGAAGTGCTTCGGTGACGGAGTCGGTTAGCGCTTTACCTTTTGGCGTCAAAATAAAATTTCCGTTCGATTGCCGGAGCAAGCCAAGCGCGACGAGCTCATCAGTCTCGCTGCCGAAATCCTTTAGCTCTCCGGCAGAAACTCCGTCGCGCGTGCGCAAAGAAAGGGCGATTCGCTCAGTGCGTTTCATTTGATCCGTGAGAGTCTCGCTCGATTCACGCGGCGATTGGCCGGCAAGAGCGCGATCGATGTACGCGCGATAATCACAGACGTTTTGCCATCGGTGCATTCCAATGGTCGAAACCGCGCTCGGTCCGAGTCCCAGATAATCATTGCCGAGCCAGTACGCGCGATTATGAACTGATTCGAAACCAGGGCGGGCGTAATTTGAGATTTCGTAATGCTCGTAGCCGGCATCTTGCAGCATCGACATTGTCAGTTCGAAAAATCCCGCGTCCGCATCCGCCTCCTGCCGAAATTCTCCGCGGGCGTGGCGCAGAAAAAATTCCGTGTCCTCTTCGTACGTCAGGCAGTAGACCGAAATGTGCTCTGGCTGGAGGGCGAGTGTTTTCTCCAGTGTCGCGCGCCATTGATGAACCGTTTGACCTGGCAAAGCGAACATCAGATCGACGTTGATGTTTGCGAAACCTGCGTCGCGCAAAATACGAAACGATTCTTCGGCCTGGGACGCGTTGTGCTCGCGTCCGAGCAATTTCAACAGTTCATCGTCCCACGACTGCACGCCCTGGCTAATCCGGTTGACTCCAAATTTTTTCAAAAGCGCAGCTTTTCGCGCGGAGACGCTTCCCGGATTTGCTTCAATCGTCCATTCAGTCAAATGCGATAAATCGAGCTTGTCGTGAAATCCGCGAAGTAACAATTCCAGTTGTGCGATGTTAAGGGCCGTAGGCGTGCCGCCACCGAAGTAGATGGTCGATGGCGTAAGATCGTGCGCCCGCCGGTCGCGCCCTACCAGTTCCTGCAGGAGCGCCTCACAAAATCGCGAAGTCTGCGACCGATCGAGCAAGTCTTTGTAAAACGCGCAGTACGGACAAATGCGCGCGCAGAATGGAATGTGAACGTAGATATGGCGGATTTGTCTGTCCTTTTCGCACCCGAATTGTAGGGCGTCTGTGTCAGACGCCGTTTCTTGGATCGGCGTTTCACAGAAAGGCCCTACAAAATCTGTTGGGGTTGCTGAAGTGTTGTGATTCGCGCCGTTACTCATAAAATCCGTCTGCCATCGACCCTGTCATGCTGATTAGAAACGTAGCTCTCGTTTTGCTTTGTGCTATCTCGTGCGGGCGGGCGCAAAGCCAACAACCGGCGCCGACGCCGTCGATCGTGTACGCGCTGCACAACGCTGATGCAATCAAGGGTTACAAGACAAACCAGCACGTTGTGCACGAAATGGTGAACCGCCTCGTAATGGCTGTGACCGGAGAGTCTAACGTGGCCAAGGCTTGGGGTTCGCTGGTTTCGCCCACTGACCGCGTCGGTATCAAGATTTCGGCAGCGGGTGGCGAGCTTTTCACAACGCACCATGACGTTGTGAACGCGATAGTGGATGGTCTGGCGGCCGCAGGTCATTCCCGCAGTAGCATCATTGTTTGGGACCGCTCGCTAGGCGGAATCAAGGAGGCTGGATATCGGCCGGCGGTCGATGGCTACCAGGTAAAAGCAATTGCGCCTCACACCGGATACGATCCGAAAGCAATGCTATCTGCTCCTTTAGCCGGGAAACTCGTCTGGGGCGATTTTGATTACGTGGGTGATATGGGGAAGATGCCGGTTTTCGCAGATGCCGATGCTACGAGCAATGTCAGTCATTTCTCGAAGGTCATCTCCAGTGAGGTGGACAAAGTCATTAACGTCCCTGTGATGAGTGTCAGTGAAACCAATGGCATCGCTGGTTGCATTTACAACATGACTATCCCGAACATCGATAACTGGCGCCGATTCGCGCAGGGCTCGCGGTTTGGCGCGGGAAGTCTCGCCGAAATTTATTCCAATCCCCTGATCGCAAAAAAGGTGGTGTTCAATTTAATGGACGGCCTTCTCGCGCAATATGCCGGAGGGCCGCAGCCGCAGCCGAATTACGCAGTGCACTTTGCCACCCTGTATGCGAGCAAGGACCCTGTGGCTCTTGATGCCATGGCCTTGAAACGGTTGGAAGAATGGCGGAAGCGCGGGAGTCTGCGTCCGGTCGGTTCAGTGGCAGTCTACATCGAGTTCGCCAGCCAGCTAGGGCTGGGTAACTCGGCCATCAATCGAATAGAGGTAAAAAACATTGGACGCTGAAATTCTGCGATCCGTCTCGCGCTCCTTTTACCTCTCGATTCGATTTTTACCGGCGCAATTGCGCGAGCCGATTGCGCTGGCGTATCTGCTCGCGCGAACAACCGACACCGTAGCCGACACAGCTCAAATTCCCGTGAGCATGCGAATGGAGACCTTAAAGCTCCTTTCCAATGCTATTCAAGGGACAGCTTCCCGTGATGTCGTCGTGGAGCTTATTGCATCATTTACTCCGCTGCAGGAAAACGCGAGCGAACGACAACTCCTCGAATCACTGCCCAAGTGCCTGGCTTGCCTGGAAGGTATGGAGCACGCAGATCGCAACGATATTCGCGTTGTAATCGAAAGAATTACGCGTGGCCAGATGCTGGACCTGCAGCGTTTCGACAATCCGCAGGAAATCCGCGCGGTTACTACTGCTGCGGACTTGGACCAGTACACTTACCTGGTTGCCGGTTCTGTAGGCGAATTTTGGACGCGGCTCTGTTTCCGGCACGTTCGCCATTTCGCAACGCGGACTGAGGACGAGATGCTTGCCTTGGGAAAACGGTACGGCATGGCGCTCCAACTGATTAATGTTCTGCGCGATGCCGGTTCCGATCTTCGAGTGGGCAGATGTTATTTTCCCGATCACGAGTTAAACGCAGTGCACCTGACTCCATTGCAAGTCCTCTCCGAGTCGGAGCGGTTCCAGCCGATTTATCGAACGTGGTTGGAGAACGCAAAGACAGGTCTTACGTCTGGAATGGAATATTCGCGCGCGATCAGAAATCGTCGTGTGCGTGCTGCGACGGTGCTCCCGGCATTAATCGGCGCGCGTACAATCGCTCTTTTGAGTGCGGCCGGGCCGGCAGCCCTGCAGCGCACGGTGAAAGTCCCGCGCAGCGAAGTGCGCGCGATGATTTTGTCGTTAGGTCTTGCGCTCGCATCTTGCAAGCGAATCGACGCGATGTTTAATCGCGCGAAATTGTAGCCGTCGCTCTGTGCGAAACGTTCCCGCATCGCGCTTAACGCAGCGAAGCCGCTACAGGAAGTAATTTCGCTGTCGCTCGCTAACCGGTAGCTCCAGCCGCTCCATCACCTGAAGCATGTCTTCCCAAACTTTGCGTTTTTCGGAGGGCGCCTGGTTTCGCAGCAGGTACGCGGGATGATAAGTGATCATCAGGGGAATGCTGTTGTACGTATGCCAGCGTCCACGCATTTCTCGCATTGCCGCTCGCGTTCCGAGCAATCCCTCGACAGCGACCGCGCCCAGCGCGACCAACACACTTGGCTGAATGACGTCGATCTGTTCCAGAAGATAAGGGCGGCATGTTTGCATCTCTGTAGGCGTCGGTGGGCGATTCCCAGAACTGCCTGCTGGCATATCGGGTCGGCATTTCAGGATATTTGCAATGTAAACGTCTTCGCGCGCAAAATTCATCGCCTTCAAAATTCTCGTCAGTAATTGTCCGGCGCGTCCGACGAATGGTTCTCCTTGCTGATCTTCGTCTGCACCGGGCGCTTCACCAATGAACATCAAATCCGCGTCCGGATTCCCCACTCCGAACACGGTTTGCGTCCGGGAGCACGCGAGATGCGCACATTTCGTGCAAACGCCAACGCGTTTGCGAATTGCGCCGAGTAAATCTCCTTTGTTGAGGGGCGCCTGCACCTTCTGCCGAGTGAACGATGTGGGCGCTTCCCGCAGGCAAGCAGCTAGAGGCATTTCTTGTAACCGCGCCAGCGCAGTTCTCGAAGCGCGTGGCGCGCGATCGCTTTTCTCTCGAATGTTCTCCAGCGCTGCGATGATTAGATCGAGAGCTGGCTGTGACATCTGCAACGACCATCCAAAATTTCGGGAGCGACTGCAAACGATTTCGATAATGCACGTGCGTGCGTAGAATTTCTGGCGTGCCGACCGCGGCGGGAACTCAAAATCGGCGGTCAAAGATCGCTACTAGCACCACTTTCAGCGATCGAAATATACCTCAAACACAACGCGGTGTTACCAAGCAGCCGCTTGATCCATCAATTCCGGTTCGACGTTCAGTGCGATTGTAATATCCATTTGCGCCCCTGCATCGCTACTCGCAGCGATCGGTTCCTTCGATGCTGTCGGCCATTGCGAGAAATAACCCGCAGCAATTTTCAACGGCGGTTGTGCGTCGGCGGATGCGCTCACTTCGCCGCGCTCACATGTTGCTCTGCTCGTTGTGCCGTCAGTCCAAATCGAAAACAGACAATCAGAGGCAGGCCTGAGCGTCATCTGCCCGGATGCGATGCCAAAATCCGATGCCGTTTTATCGCTCTGACTGAAGGAACAAACAATTCTTCCGCGGTCTAAGCGTATCCATGCACGTCGATTAACCATCCGGTCGGCGGTGTCATTGCCGTCCTTCGTTAGTCTGAGGTCTTCTATTTTGATTTCGGAATTTTCGGTCAGTTGGACGAATACGCCTGAAATTAACGCCAGATTAATCGCGGCGCCGTCTGATGTCCGCACGACGTCGCCCGCCTGAATTCTGCTTTTGGGAGTGACGGGTTGAAAATCGTTTCGTTCCGAGTCGCCGAAAACGACGTTGCCTTTTACAGAAAAAATGACCGCAACTGTCGAGCGAGTGATTTCTTTCGAGCATCCGTTTCCCAAAAGGGAAACAAACAGCCCCAGCACGCTGCTAAATGACGCAAGACGCATCAGAAATGTACGCGATTCGCAACGCGTACGGAATCAAAGAAGCAACGTGTTAGCTTCCGAGGTAAATTTCCGCTGTTGAGTTAGGCGCGAACGGTTTTGGAATAGTCGGTACCGCGCTACGGGGTACCGTCACCGTGATTTTGCCAGTGGGCGCCGGGCGTCAGCCAGACTCCTCCGGGATGGAGATAAATGAAACCTGAATCCCACACAGCGGTGTACAAATGCTCGGCACCGGGCTGGATGTTCACTATTGTCGAGGTAGGCGCGGTAAAACCTGTAGCGGGCACCTTTTGGACGGTTAACACATGAGGTCCAACTGGTAGCCAGGCGTCATAGCTGTGCCCTTGCGCAATGCTCCCCACGGGCCTGCCATCGATCAGGAGATTGAACCCGAGATTCCATCCGAAGTTCGGCGTTCGATCCACGATGATGTGGCCAGGCGGGAAGTGGTGATTAGACCGGAGGTACCTAGGCGGGCGACCTCCTTGCGCAACACTGCTGATGAAAATTGCGCACCCGAAAACCAACATCAGAAGAACATTCCTTGCGAAGCTGTGTTTTGATTTCATGGCAGATATTATAGCTATTAAACTCGGTTTTCGCGAGCAGGTTGCGGCTGAAGGTCTTAAAAATATTTCGAGACCGAGCAAAATCGGTTTTTTGGATCACATTTTTCGCCGTGCCTGTTGGCTAAAACAACCTCAATCGGCAGGCAGGGCTGCAAGAATCGTGACATGAAACGCAAAGGCATTGATGCTCGCGAACTGGTTCGAACCCGAACAATTCACTTGTGCCTCGATTCTTAATTCAACTTGTCCGGACTCATCATCCCAATCGGCATCAACATCTACGATATTCCAAGCCGCCAATCCTCCTGCGGCGATGTTAGCGATTTGAGTTTTCACGATCGAAGCTGTGCCAATCGCTCGAACGAACTGTCTGTTAGCGAGCTTGGGCCCGATCAACACGCTAAAGGTTTCTTTTGCTGTAGCAAAATTGGTCCCTTGAGATCCTATGGCGAGGCCTGCATCAAATTGGCCATCGATGATGAAGAGATGGTTAGCATCGTCGGGACCCGCGACAAGAACATCCATTTGCTGAAGATTTTGGACCTGTGCAATTTTGACTGCCATTATGACCTCCTAGTTCGTTTTTCTCGAGTACATCGCATTGCTTACAATCGTACCGCGCGCGCGGCTACGCTAAAGGGATCATTAATCATTTACCAATCAAAAACGGTTTCAAGAAAGAGTAATCGCCACGGTTCAACTCACATTGCCTCTTCTCTGTATGGTCAGGAACGCCGCGGGACCGCTGATTGCTGATTCGAGCGACAGGCGCTCGGAATTGCGACTTTCAGCGCGTTGTTTCTTCAGTCTTTCGTATTGACACACCAGCTAAATTTTTGCCACAACCTTTTTGCCGTCCGGACGTAGGCCGCGCAAAACAACATCCCACATACATATTCCCGAAATGAGTTCTCCGTCGAGACTAAAACGAAAGGAAATTGTAATGAAAAATCGCCTCAAAATATTCACAACCATCCTGTCCGTGCTTGCCTGCCTTCTCAGCTTACCGGAAATGAAGGCAGCTTCTCAAGTTGCTCCGCCGCCCGACGGCTGTTATCCCGGATTTACAACGGCCCAAGGCTGTCTTGCCCTTCAAAATCTTACGACCGGCAGTGGAAACACAGGAGTTGGTTGGCGTTCGCTTTTTTCAGTAGTCGACGCCGGCTTTAACACCGGTGTTGGCGCTGGAACGCTGGCCCTCAATACTGCTGATTCCAATACCGCAGTTGGCGCTGCAGCGATGATCCTCAACGTTGGCGGCGATGACAACACAGCCGTAGGAGTTAGCGCTCTCGCCTTTAACAGCGGTGGCGAAGACAACACTGCCGTAGGCTCATTTGCGCTTGCTAACAATGACTCCACCAAGGCTGGCCTTGCCAGCAACAACACGGCAGTTGGCGCTGAGGCGCTCGAGTTCAACACTGATGGCAATCCAAACACCGCCGTCGGTTATGCTGCGCTCAATAGTAACCTCACCGCGGGAGGCAGCACGGCTGTGGGTTATGACGCGCTCTTGTTTAATGGCCTGGTCGGACACGCCTTCCCGTTTGGCTGGTACAACAATGCTGTGGGCGCCGGTGCGCTTCTTAATAATGTTGATGGATACAGCAACAACGCTTTTGGCAACGACGCGCTTTTCTTCAATGTGATTGGCATTGCAAACACCGCTGTTGGCTATTACACGCTATGGTATAATGACTCGGATGCGCTCGGTTTGGCTAATAACAACACGGCAGTTGGGTCAGTGGCGCTCTTCAATAACATCGATGGCAGTGAGAATACAGCCGTGGGTACCGGCGCAGGACGAAACGTGATCGCCGGCTTCAATAACACGTACGTTGGCGACTTCGTTGGTACGCTCGCCGCCGACGAAAGCGATACTATTCGCATCGGCGACGTCTCCAACGGGAACGGGGCGGGGTCCTTACAGTGCTACATAGGTGGTATTTTTAACAACTTCCAGCCTGTAGGCGGCGACGTTGTGGTAGTTACTCTAAACCGTAACGACGACCATCTCGGCTGGGATTTCGGCCCGGGGCAGGCTGGTAGCACCCCTACGCAACGTAGCGCACCGCAACGTCGCAGCGCGCCGGGCGTGTCAACACATGGCCGCGCAACGAATGGGGAAGTTGGCAAAGTTCAGAAGTTGGAAGCAACGGTCGCGCAACAACAGAAGCAAATACAGACTCTCACAGTCCAACTCAGAGAGCAGGCACAGACTTTCACCGCACAACTCAAGGAGCAGGCTACCCAGATTCAAAAGGTGAGAGCCGATGTTGGAATGAGCAAGCGCGCGCTGCAAGTGGTCAACAATCGTTAAGCCGGGGCTGGAGTAGGGCTGCGTTCCCGCGAAACCGTCCGTACTTGTGTTCAGTGAGAAGCAAGGATGCGAGAAGAATCCAAGGGAAGTACGGAGAAATCTTCAGAGGAGTCCCCATACATTGGCAGAAGAATGAATGGCTGCTCGATTCTCGCCATGTTCACCCGCCAAGAACAATGGCGTGATTTTTACGGCAAACAGTTTTTGCAAAGCAAAAGACAAAAACCGCGAAGCAGAAAAAACATCATTACGGTATCAAAGCTACCAAGGAGATAACTATGCAAGCACTGATTCTACTCGCGGTCGTGTCGATGTTGGTCCTCTATGTGCTGATCATCGTCGCCTGTTTATGTTATGTTGGGCGGCATGGGCCTCCGACGTCCTAATTACCCTGTTTCTACTTAATTGATCGAGGGCGCTTCGGGCACGTAAATGGCGATGCGCACTCTCCGAATCGACTGCGCGCTCGTGCGTTTCGACGACATTGTCGGGCTCGCGGCTGAGCCTACCCCATGCTGTGCTCTCTTCTGTGATTGCTTTCGTCGGATTTCGTTAGACTTGCCATGAATCCTGGGTACAGGGGAACGATGCATATCCCATCCCGGTTCATTTTAGCCAGTACGTCGTTCGCATTTGCGCTTGCGAGCGGGCTGTTAAACCAAGTCAGCGCGGACGAGCTTAAAGAAGCCAAAGTGACTCAAGTCATCCAGGACGTTCGAGTGCTTCCCTCGAACGCATCACCGCGTGCTGCTACACTGAACGATGATGTTCGGCACGGCACCGCTGTGCAAACTGGTGTGCAGTCCCGAAGTGAACTGACTTTCAAGGATCGAACGATCACACGCCTTGGCGAGAAGACTATTTTTAGCGTCGGCGAGGGATCACGAGCCATCGATCTCGGCAAAGGCCAGTTTCTGCTGTATGCGCCGAAAAACGCGGGTGGGGCAAAGGTTAAGATGGGGCCCGTCACCGCAGCGATCAGCGGATAAACAAATTCCCGTGTTCCGGCTTGTCCGGGACTGCCAACTACGCTCCCTGGCCTACGGGCGCGTGCACCGCTGAGAGATTATCGCTGACAATCTGAGCAAAGCAGGTTGATCCACGGTCAAGTGTTAGCCGTTCATTCTTGAGACGAACGATCCCTAACGAAATTATTCACAATCAGCCGTCGCGCTTCAACGCGTGGCGGCTTTTTTGTTTCACGCCGCGGCTATGGCTCCTTGAAGTCGCTCTTGTACTCGAGCGTCTCGATGATGTTGCCGCTATCGTCGCAAACCCGAATCACGATGGGATGCGTTCGGCTGTGAGCCTTTGCGTAGCCCACGGCATCGGCGATCGCGTTTGATCCACGATACCACAGCGGACTGTACGGAAGTGCATCGCCGCTTAGGTCGAAACCATGCTTGTCAGGTCGAGAACGAATTTCGTAAATGTGTATGGACCTGTTTGAACGTTTACGCCTGTCTAATTTACCCCAGCGCTCCTGAACCAGGTTGATGGAAGCCGTTAACACACGCCGGGCTCTTGTCTTCAGCTCAAGGATGTTTCGTCGCCGCTTTGTCAGCGTTTTCATGAGCGGGATCAAATGAAAGAAAGTGTAACGGTAATTAGATCGCCGCCGGTACGATCTTTGCGCGGGCATGCTTCGCAAACATGGACAAGCATCATAAAACCGTCATGAAATCTGAAAAACTTGGAACTCATCATTGCATTTTACCTGAGAATGCTCTGGCAGCGCGTACGGGAGTCGAACCCGTGTACCAGCCTTGAGAGGGCTGTGTCCTAACCACTAGACGAACGCGCCGTGAACGGGATGCGACTTAGAAATACTGTACTGGGCGTGCCATGGCAAGATGACGGAGAAAGTTGTGCTGCTCAGAGTTAAAGTGCCGTGCGTTTATTGGGCTTCGCCGCCGCCGCCGTCATCGCTTCCATCATCATCCCCTGTGTCATCATCTCCGGCAGTTTGATCGCCTAATGCGTCATCGTTACCATCGTCGTTTGTGTTTTCGCCATCAGCGTTGGAAGGAGCTTCCGTGCTGTCGTTATCGTCGTCGTGTTCGTCGGCGTTCGCATCGTCGAACAAGATTTTTCCGACCGCTTCCTGCCCGCTCGGTTCATTGTGACTTGTCTTCGGCGAAACGGTCATGTGCGTCGACTTTGTAGCGCGGCCGAGAGTAAAAATGCTCAGTAAGAGGCAGAGTAGAAGAGGAAGAAATTTGCTCATAACGGCGCGGAACGCTCTCAGGAACTTCTGCGACTGTCAATCAATGAATAACTTATTGCGCAGCGACGCGGCATGGCTTTACGAGTCGCAGGCCACGCGCGATGCTCGCGCGCGTGTGAAAACAACCAGTGTATCGCTCCATGAAAAATGGCGGCCGAAAGCAGGGTGGGGTGTGCCGCTGGCGTGGCTGACGCTTTGTGTTGTTTGGAGTTCCACCTGGCTTGCCATCAAAATCGGATTACGCGATCTCCCTCCGATTTCCTTCGTGGCGATTCGTTTTTTCATCGCGATTATCGTGCTGGTAGCGGTCTCGATGGGTCGCACGCGTCTGCTGCCGCGAACGCGCAATGATTATATCGTTCTCGCCTTCACTGGAGTTCTCATGTTTGCCGTGAACTACACGCTGCTGTTTTGGGCGGAGTTGCACGTTTCGTCAGGTCTTGCTGCCGTGTTGCAGGCAACGATTCCGATTTTCGGAATGATGTTCGCCCACTGGATGCTGCCGGATGAACCGCTGCGCTTACCAAAGCTCGCCGGCGCAATCATTGCGCTCGGTGGCGTGACCGTGATCTGCGCACGGCTATTGGGGTTCAACGGTCCGCTCGCCTTCTGGGCCGGCGTTTCCGTGGTTGTTGGCGCCGCGAGCGCCGCTTTTGCAAACGTACTCGTTAAGGCGCGGTCGATGCAGCTTGCGCCCGCGATGCTCGCCGCGTGGCAGATGATTTTCGGGACCGCGCCATTGTTACTGGTTGGGTTGATTGTTGACGGGAATCCAGTGCGCTTTCGTTGGACCGCCTCGTCTGTGTTTTGCCTGCTGTACCTGGCCGTAATCGGCTCGGCGCTGATGTTTCTGCTTTTGTACTGGCTGCTGCCGCGCCTGACAGTCGCGCAGCTGCAAAGTATCTCGCTCATCACTCCGCCGGGAGCGGTTATGCTGGGATGGTTGTTAGGCGGCGAAACGCTTCCGATCTCGTCCTTGTTAGGCGCTGCGCTCGTTCTGATAGGAGTTTGGATGATTTTCCGAAAAGCGCTTGTCCCAGATCCGCTGATTCAGGAAGGGTAGTTAACTACCACGGCGGAGTTCACTTGTCAGTGTTCCTGTTCGAGCGACGGCTTTTTGCATGATAGCTCTAACGTTTGCAACAAGCCTGGCGCCAGAATCTGTGCGCCAAAGCCTCTAATCTTGACGGCTACGTCAGTTCACACGTTAGCGGCTACCCAAGCTGCGATCGTCGCTTGTGAGTGCACAGGGCCGAAAAGCTTGTCTGGGCAACTGGTCCCGCCCGGTCGGCAGTAGCCTGGAGTGAAATCATGTCCGAAGATGTTCGTGCGCGGGATTTGATGTTCCTGTAGCAACCAGCGAATCAACGCGCCGGAAGCGGCGGCCTGCGGGGGAGCTAGTGAGTCCGTTTCGCTGCCGACGTGCTCGATGCCGATCGAACCAGCGTTGGCCCCCATGCAGTGATTGGCGCAATCACTGTCGTTTACCATTTGGTAGATGTCGCCGTTGCGATCAATGACGTAGTGCGCGGAAACTTTCCGCGAATCTGTTTTTTGAAACTCCGCCAGCGCGCTGGCCAACGATCCTTCAGTGCAATGTAAAACAATTTTGTCGATCTTTGTTCCCACCTTGCGACAGGAACAGTTCGGGCTGCGAACAAACTGTTTAATGACAGGTTTCGTCGGTGCGGCGGGTTGAGTAACAAGAACAGTTCCTTTTGCCGGCCTTACACGTTTCACAGGTTTGACCGGTGTCGCTCGCAATGCTGAGATCGTTATCCGAACGATATCATCCGTTGTTAAGCCCAGTGCTTTCGCTAATCCCGGAGACAAATCTGCCACGCGCCCCGTAGTAACATTCGGACCCCAGTCTACCGGTCGCGCATCAGCTGTGCGTCCATTTGCAGGGTTCTCCACCCGTGCAAGCGAGCGCCTCAAAAATTCCCTTGGCGTGTCGTTGTAATTCCAGCGACAGGCAAAATAATATGTCTCGGGGTTAAGCCGCCGGCCAAGTCCGGTTGTGCCTGGCGGTGGCGTCGGAAGAAATAGATAGGAGTATTTTGGATCTTGCAGATCAGCCGGCGTAAAAAGCGCAAGCCCTTCCGTTGCCGACATCCCAGTGTCCGTTGGTCCGCCAAACGTGGACATCTTGCCTTCGACCCGAAAGAGAATCTCCTCAACGGGTTGGATCTTCTGTTTGCCTGGCCTTTTCCGCGACGGACGTTTAGCGGCTGGTTTTTTCTTTGGTGGTTTGCGCTTTTGCGCCATGGGGAGATTTGGATTTTCTCTTTCGGCACGCCGAAACCGGCTGCGCCAATCGCAGATCTTTTAGAAGATTTCCGAGGCTAAGACAAGCTCTCTTTCAAGACGGTTGAAATCCCTTCTCGCTACGAAATCCGTTTTCGCGGTTACTGGAAAGGCTTAGAATGCAGGCCGCAGCGCCGATGTGGCGGAATGGTAGACGCAACGGACTTAAAATCCGTTAGAGCGATAGCTCTGTATGGGTTCGAATCCCATCATCGGCACCGTCAAAAAACCTAATTTGGCTACGTAAAGCCATTAGGATTCCAGATTTTGTCGATGTCACCGAATCATCACTTAACCGGGACACACACGTTCATGCAGCGGTTCGAAACTTCAGTTGATACGATGGCG
>JBJMXF010000106.1:0-13455 GCA_045809725.1 Candidatus Udaeobacter sp.
CTCAAGATCCCGATGTGCGCCGCAAAGCACAAGAGAGACAGCTACTGGAAGATTCCTTAATACAGCATACAGACGAAACGTGGGTGGTAAGCCCCATCGAACAGCAAATACTCCAGGAGAATTGGCCTAACAAGTCTATCCAATTGGTTTCCAACATTGTCGATGTCACTGGACCAGTCCCGTCGTTTGCACTTCGGCGGGACTGGCTTTTCATCGGCGGTTTTCAGCACAGGCCCAATATCGATGCGGTGCTGTTTTTCGTGGAGGAGATTTACCCGCTCGTTTGCGAGTGTCTGCCGGATACAAAATTCTATATCATCGGTGATAAGGCGCCGCCTGAAATCGTTGCGCTGGCAAGCGACAGGATCATTGTGGCGGGATTGCAACGGAACGTGCGCTCGTTTTTCGACAGCGTACGCCTCTCTGTGGCTCCTTTGCGTTTTGGGGCGGGAATCAAAGGCAAGATCAATCAAAGCATGGCCTTCGGCGTTCCCGTTGTGGCTACGTCTATCGCTGTGGAGGGAATGAACCTCGTCGACCGCAAACACGTTCTCGTGGCCGACGAACCGCAAGATTTTGCGAGCGCGTTGATCGAGCTCTACGAATCGGAAGAGCTCTGGACGCGGCTCTCACAAAACGGCATAGCCAAAACGCAAGAGCTCTATTCTACCGATGCTGCTCGAGAAAAACTGGAATTTCTCTTCAGTGACAGGCACCTCAAAAGCTTAAAGCCGTCACAGTCGATCACGGAACCTGAGCTTGTCCTCAGCTGATGTTGGCTATCGGCAGTGAATAACACCAAGCCAACCGGAGAGATTACCGGAAAAATAAAGGCGAACCCAAATCCAGTTGTTTTTGGGCAACGCTGCGTGATTTCCTGGGAGACGAACGATCCGGCCGGAGCGGAGATACGTGTTTCAACGGGAGCCGATGACGAGAAGCTGGTGACGCGAGGAGGGCCATCTGGTAACGTGGAAATTCCGTGGATCACCGACTTCAATGTCTATGAGTTTCGCCTGTATACGGCTGGTAGTTCCGAGGTAGTAGTCGACTCGGTCAAGGCGAGGCGTGACATTCAATCCGCGCCCGCCGCGTTGCGCGAAATTGCAAACGAAGCGATGCGCGGAAACATCGATGCGATGGAACTCTCGCAGTTTATCGCGGCAGTCTTGCCGCGCTGCATGCGCAGCGAAAGATTTCGGGAGATCTTTTCGCTCTGGGAACGGTCCGGTTTCCACGTAACACCCGTGCACTTTTATCAGCCAATTCCTAACATCCAGACTTTGCCCGAAACGTTATGGGATCGACCCAGCAAACTTGTCGGCATCGACATGAACGATGGCGTGCAACTCGATCTGCTGCGCAATCACTTTGCCAAGTTCCGCCATGAATTTGAACACTGGCCTACAAAGCCAGCGGAATCAGGTCGTTTTTACCTCAGGAAAAGTCCCTTTGGCGGCACCGACGCTTTGGTGGCTTACTGTATGTTTCGCCACTTTCAACCGCGCCTGATTATTGAAGTGGGTGGCGGGTTTTCTTCTCTCGTCGCAGCCGAGGCTATCGCAAAGAATAAAGACTCAGCCCTAATCTGTATTGAACCATTTCCCCGGGATTTTCTTCGTGCAGGATTTCCGGGGCTGCGATCGCTAATTGAGAAAAAGGTCGAGGACATGGATGTGGAATTTTTCTCTCAACTCGAGTCGGGCGACATCCTGTTCATCGACAGTTCGCATACGGTCAAGATTGGGGGAGACGTTAATTTCTTGTTCTTGGAAGTCTTGCCGCGTCTGAAGCCAGGGGTCATTGTTCACGTCCACGATATCTTCTTGCCCTTTGAGTATCGGCGGGACTGGATAGTAGATGAATTTCGGTTTTGGAGCGAACAATATTTGCTCCAGGCGTTTCTGACATTTAATTCCGAATTCGAGGTCCTTATGGCCAATCGCTACTTGGCGCACAGGCACCTGGAGGATCTCAAAGCGGCATTTCCGAGTTTGGCAAAGCTCAAGGCGACGGGTCCGAACTCCGTTGGGTGGGGAGGAGGAGGAAGTTTCTGGATTCGCAAAAAGCCGATCGCTGCGTTGAGGCAAGTGCAAACACCGAAATGACATTGCGCGTCGAAAACCCTGAAATGGACGAGCAAATCAATAAACCAATCTTCGTGGTCGGCTCGCCTCGATCTGGAACGAGCATCCTTGCGTGGTGCCTCGGCCATCATCCAAACATCTTTCCAGTGCCGGAATCCAACTGGATGGGAGATTTTGCGTTGAACCTAGCTATCGCCCATCAAATCGGTTCGGCGCGTGGCGGTTTATCCATACTCAGCGCTATGGATATTCGTGATGACGAATTCTTTGCGGCATTCGGCCGAAGCGTTAACGACCTGGTCCTGGGACATCGCAGACGTCTCGAAATCAATCGTGAAAACAGCAATAGCCGCTCAAAGGTTAACCAACGATGGCTCGAAGCCACAAGCATGGCCGCCGGACCGAAGACTCGATGGGTCGATGGAACGCCGGAGTATTCTTTGCACATCTGCGGACTGCGAAAGCTTTTTCCTGAAGCTCGCTTCGTCCATCTATTTCGCGACGTGGACGCCGTAGTTCGCTCGATGCTTAACTTCCATCGCGCAACAGGAATTCAATTGGTAGCGACCGAAGAAGAAGCGTATCGATACTGGCTGCGCATGGTTGACGCATGCCTCAAGGCCGAACAGAGCTACGGGCCACGCGTCGTTTATCGTTTGCCATACGCCGCTTTGGTGGACAACCCAGAAGCTGCAATGCGCTCGTTACTGGGTTTTGTTGAAGAGCCATATAGTGCCAAATGCCTCGAGCCGCTCGCGCAGCGCATCAATAGTTCCAATGTATCAGCTGACTTTAAATCCGGCGATCCCGCGACGGATCCCAAAGTCGTGGAGGCCGCGCGCCGGCTTTACGTCCAAATCCAACAAACTCCCCAGCCAGCTGAGGCATCACGTATTGTAGCCGATCAACTGGAAGCTGCATTCCAGGAGCCATACCTTAGATCCAGCAGACTCCAGCAGGAGCTAGCGGAGCAAATTGCTAGCCGCCAGCATTACGCCGCCGAAGTCGAACGGTACAAGTCGCAACTGGCCAGACAGGAGGAACATTATACCGGCGAAATCGACGTGTTAAAGTCGCAACTAGCCAGACAGGAGCAGCATTATACCAACGAAATCGACGTGTTAAACTCCCATGTTACCAGACAGGAGCAACATTACACCGGCGAAATCGACGTGTTAGAGTCCCAGATTGAAAAGTACAAGGCTAAACTCGACAGCCTACATACGACTATAACCAACCTCTCGCGTCTGCTTGACAATGTGCAAAAAGCCGCCGAGCGGCTGGCTAATTCTCGCCGATGGCGACTGGCTAATGTCGGAACGGTGATTAGAGCAAAGCTGTCCGGTGATAAAATATCCACCGGTTACGATCCTCTCGATAAGATTGTTGCGGCCTACTCGCGATGGCGCGCTTCTCACGGTGAAATCGGGAAGCTTGGCTAACCAATCGATGTGCTCCAGTCGCAAACCAATCCTGATCAGTCGCTATCGAACCTGAGAAGGAGTTCAGCTGTAGGATCAAAGAAATAGCACGTGCGAGACCGCGCTTGCAGCTGAACTTCTCTATTTCAGCATCTGTTACCTGGCTGTCTCTGGAATCGAGGCCTTTCATGGCTTCCAATTTTCTTGAACCAAAAGTCATAGGAGGACAGCGTTTCATTTGGTCGCCTGTGTCACATTTGTTCGAATGTGGTACCGGCGTTGTTGACGATATGGTGATGAGTCAGTAAGGGACCGCGCACTCGCTACGATCTAGCGGCTTCATAGCGGCTCGCAAATAACCTCACGGCATTATTCACCGGACTGACCATTTTTGATTAAAATCGCCAATCATCTGCAAGACAGGAGCGGTGTCATCGTCAAAGCTTAAACTGTTAGGGTCATGAACCATCTTTCTCCCGTAAACCCAGACTGAAGCAAGCGGCACGTCATGTGCCTGGATCGCCGCCAACACTTGTTTGACATACTCTTTGCGGGTAGCAGTGCTACACTTGGTCTTTGATGGACAGGTAATAAATTCTTCGATGTACAGTGATTTCGAAGCGGAACGTGCTGCGCCAGCACATGTCTGGATTAGTTCGTCGTAGGAGACTGGCCGCTTTGCAAAGTGTGGCATGGGTGACACGGGAGCAGTATGAATACAAATCGGGTTAAACGGTCCTGGATTCTGGCGTAACAACATTGTGGCGAATTGCTCGGCGCTGTCTGCCCCATTTCTCCTCCCTTTCTGCATATGGTAAGCGGAAAATCGCGGAACGCTGTTGCCGGTAAGTAACATACGGTGGCCGTCAATCTCACGCACCGTCCTGGCAAAATCCGATAACGCGCTGGTGAAGAACTCAGTGGTAAGCGCGTCGTCCGGTCCACGGGTCCTGGTCTTGCCAAGGCGGGGATTGGCCGGACGCAGATTCCGCCAAGCGTCGGGAGAATCCAGCGAAAGATTACACTCGTTCCCAAACTCCCAACCCCAGATCGCGGGAGAGTTCACATAGCGCGATACGACTTCCCGTACATATGTGCGCATAAACTGTCGAGTCTTACTTTCTGAGTTACCCCATTGATTGCGTGGTTCGCCTACCAGATCGGGCACTACGGTGTTTGACCAGAAAAGATCGGCAATAAGACCTACATTAGACTCTTCGGCTGCTTGCACGACACCATCGAGCAGTTTGAAATACGTCTCTTTGTCCTGCAGGTATAAGTGATAGTCACTTGGCGAGAAGCCGCACGCCGTGATGCGGGCAAATGGGATGTGATTAGCGGCTAGTTTGCGAAAATCGTCGCGATAACTTTCATCTTCTGGATGCCTGAGTGGACGCAAAAAAGCATCAGTGTAGTTAACGCCCACGCCGCGATAGCGTACGCCGTTTCGCAGCAATGAGCCGTCTCGGGCTACCGAAAGTCCGGGCGATGAGGCGGCTTGTGAACTGACTGGCATCGCTGTTGTTGCCTGACCAAGTAGAAGTGCCACAAGAAGCCGCGGGATAATGGAGAAGCTAATTCCCGGTGTCGTATCAACGCGTTTGCCCGAAACTGACGGCGGCAGATTTCGAAAAATTCGTTTACCCATACAATCCTCCCTGTTCGCCGTTACAGTAACGTCGTCCAGCGTACTGTCGATCTTCACTACGTCCGACGTGCGGTTGTAATTCGGCGAGCAGGCAGAGGTCCGACGAAGTTCAGCCGGCACGAAGCCACGCGTTGAACTTTTTGCGTTCGGGCTAAATGGTAATGAATCAAGGGCTCGCGGTGGAGACGATCTAGCAGTTTGATTCCGAGTGGTAACTAATTTTCGGCGATTGTGATATTTTGGGGGATTGACTTTTGTTTTGCCAGGGGAGTAGTTTCCAACATATGATTCGTCCTACCGGTGCTTTTGCTCTTTCGGTATGCAGCACTAGCGGTACGTCGCTACGAAATGCCTGTTCCACGAACTGTGCAATATCAGCGTCAAATCACCGCGCCCGATTTATGGGTGGCGACCAAGGCGGGCCAAGCGAAATCCAACCCGCTCTGAAACACCTTAAATTACTTAGAGCTTCTCGCTAGGTCGATGCTTTTAAGCGCTCATCCACGAACGTTATTGGATCTCGTTCACTCTGACCTGAGCTTGCGGTCCTTATCACGGCGTGAACGTGTCGTGTTAGGGGTGCTATGTCTTTGTGTGTTGGCCCTCCTTGCTGGTCTCCAACACGGCCGAGTGTTCTGGGGCGACGAGATCGGCACACTGAGGTGTCTGAAACGAAGCCCAGCCTACATTTTGACCCATTTCGAAATGTGGCTGACGATGAACTATTTCATTTTGGTCGAGAAAGGTGTCGCCTGGCTGTGCGGAGCGGCGGATTGGCGGCTAACTCTTTTGCCGATGGCGGGAGCCGTCGCAATCATTCCGCTGACTGCTTCGCTCGCTCTTAAGCTCACAGGGTCGACGCGGACTGCCCTGATTGCCGCTAGCTTGGCCGCTTTCAATCCGTACCTGATAGCCTGGGGTCCAGCGATTCGGGTCTATTCGCTGCTGGTGGCGTTGAGTCTTTTGACGATCAATGAATTTTTCCGTTGGGCTCGGCGGCGGGACTGGTGGAGCGGTGTGCGATGTGCTGCGGCGGTGTTACTGCTGCTAATTGCACATCTCAACGGTGTTTATACGGTCGCCTTTCTCATACTATTGCTGATAGCCGAAAGCATTTCCGCCGGTTTCTCGAACCAACTACGCTTCCTTTGGCAAGCCAGAACGCTTTGGATTCCGTTGGCTGGCGTGGCGATCGTAGTTGCCGCAGCTTACTGGCGACTCTTGCCCGATATCGCAAAGGTCAGTCGAGAGTGGGGAAGCGATACCCCGCCGACAAGCATGGCGTACATTCCGCAGGTCTTTACTACGTACATGCGTGCCAGTTACGTCGCCTGGCTGCCCGCGTTTTTCCTGCTTGCCGGCTGTTGGTCGGCGATACGAGCGAAGCGAGCGCTCCTTCTGCTGTGCGGAGCGATCATTCTGCCTCCAATCCTGATGTCCCTGCAGGGGATATCCGTTGAAACATCGGCGTTCGCCCGTTATCTGGTTTTTTGTCTACCCTTGCTCCTGATCATGATGGCAGAGGGAATCGATTGGGTTGCCAGACATGTTACGATACGAGGAGGGGCCGTCGTAGTAGCGTTGGGCCTAACCACACTAGTTCTGCTGTGCTGGATGCCTAACATCCAATTCTTGTTTCTCGCGAAGAAACAATGGCCGTATGCCGAAGTGGCCAAGTTTCTGCACAGGCAATTGCACAAACGCGACGTTATAGTTTCCGGATGGAACCTCGGCTTCACATTGGGACAATTCTTCGACGGTCACCAAGATCAAATCATGCTGCCCAATGAGTACATTAACAGAGTCGCTAATCGCCTTGATTCCCCAGCACCTGGGCGCCTCTTTTACGTGACAGGACAAGCTACTTTAAACGATCGCAAAGCGCAGGTCCGACATTTCGGCCAACTAGAAGTGACAATCTACCATGGCGCTACCGCGCGTGAATTGCTCCAGGAATGGAGCGACGACTTAGTCAGCCGAACCGCCGGCCGCGTTTCCGCGCCTTTTGAAACTGATTATCAACTGCTGGCGCTACTTGCAGAGCAGCTATCGTCCGGGCAATCGGCGGATCATTGGCGCTCGCTCGCTGAGCGTTGCCGCGCCCAAAATCCCGCGAGGGCGGGCGAGGTTCCACGCCACTTGCAAAAGGCGACACGAGCCGTGATATTTCCGTGAATTGGTTCTCCGCAACCTTTCCAAAACGCTCGATAAAGGAGACACCGATTTCCAATCCGTTGCAGCGTGATTACCGCTGGGTCCACTAATGTGTGAATTGTGTCTCAAAACAGCGCGCTCTTTCTCGTTCCGGGTCTGATTTTCGCTTCGCTCGGGCTTGCTGGATATGCCGTGGCCCTCCTTGGATTAACAATCGGTGGCGTGACGTTTGATGCTCACACACTTTTGTTTTCAAGCTGGCCATTGTGATGGGCTATATCAATCCTTTTCGCTATATGCACCAAGACTTTCGCCATCCGCTGGCTAGGGCTCAACAGCAATTTTTTTGCAAACAACAAAGACGTTCTTCCCGAGGAATCGATGAAACAGAACATCGAACACGCGGCTGAGCGGAAAAATCCACGTATCGTACGAGGCAATTGATTTCGCAGTCAACGACCTCGCATCGCTGCGCAAGAACCTGAAGGTCATGGCGGCGATGAATCCGAGAAAATCAACATATTGCAGCTTCTCGATCGAAAACTTCGGCTGAACAAGCGCGCGCAGAGTTCTCTTCGTGTAGCGACGGTAATGGCCAACCTTGTCATCTAATGATGACCAAAGGCAGTGAAAAGCCGGGACATACAACAGTAAGGCTCCGTTAGGGGCTAACTTTTCATAGATCTGCTCGATGGCGCGCCGATCATTTTCGATGTGCTCAAACACATTCAGCGAAAACACAAAGGGCAGCGATTCGTCTGGGACTGAATCGATATCCGGAAGTACTTTGAAACCTGCTGCGATTAAACGTTCCCGCTGCGAGGAGTCGGGCTCGATACAAAGCACGCAGCGACCTTGCTGCCGCAGACGTTTCGCGAAGGTGCCAGTGCCCGCCCCGAAGTCGGTCAGATCCTTTGATTCGGTTGATTCGCAAATCAAGCGAGTTAAGTAATCGTTGTAGTTGTGTGCGCTCTCGAGCGCCTCGAGGATGTCGACGCCTGAGTATTGCCCTTCCATGCACCTTTGTTCCTTCGAAATAGGTTATACTTAACAATCACATAAACAGCTCTCATACCGTCACGCCATCCTATCTTTTTTCCTTCTTCGTAGGTTCGGCCATTATACGAAATGCCGACCTCGAAAACTCTGGAGCCGGCCTTCGCCACCTTCGCGGTAATCTCAGGTTCAACACCAAATCGGTCCTCTTCAATGGTAATACCGTCAAGGAATTCGCGTCGAAACATTTTGTAACATGTCTCCATGTCAGTGAGGTTCAGGTTGGTACACATGTTAGACAGCAACGTGAGAAAGCGATTTCCCACCATATGCCAGAAGTAAACCACGCGATGAGGCCGGCCGCCCAGGAATCGGGAACCGAACACAACGTCGGCACGATCCTCCAGAATCGGTCCAAGAAGGGTCGGGTATTCGTTCGGGTCATACTCCAGGTCGGCATCCTGAACGATTACGATGTCGCCCGTAGCTGCTTGGAAACCGGCGCGCAAAGCTGCTCCCTTGCCGCAGTTGCGTTCTTGGAGCACGATCTTATCAACCCACCCATCAGGTTTCGCTTGTAGAAGTTCTTTTGTGCCATCAGTCGATCCGTCGTCCACAACGACGATTTCCACGTCTTCGACCGGTGCCGAGCGAACTGCTTCAACTACAGCTTCAATCGTCGATCGTTCATTATAACAAGGGATAACGACGGACAGCTTCATCTAGCATCATTCCATTAACCGAGCGGTGGAGTCTAAGGTTGGAGCAGTCGCATCCATTGTCAATTTCATGACTACAGCTCTTGAATTGGATTTCCCGCTCCGTTTCCAAGTATAACCGTGGATCGACGGCAGGCGCTGAACGTCCCGGGTGTCATCGTCGGAAGGCAGAAGAAGAGCGTACACAGGAGTAGCGTGATCGAGGCCACTTTGGACGAGGCGGAACGCTTCGGCTTTTCCGTAATGCCAGAGCTGGCTGTAACAGTAGTTATGGTGGTCGTCAATGGGAGCCGCTACGAATGGCTTCGGCAACAACACGTTTAAGTAGACAGGGTCGATATCGGACAAAACGATACCAGGAGCGTGTCGAAAGAAGCGAGTGAATTCCTTCTGCGCCTCGTACCACAGTGATTTGCCATTGCTGTTTACGTAGTGAAGATCGTCCCACGCCTGTGATCGACCGCCCTTAGGTTTAAAGCCTGATTGTGACGGATAACCAATACAGGTGAGCAAAAATACTGCCAACGCTCCAACAGTCCACATCGTAAAGCGCCCATTGAGAGCTTTATTCGCCGCCCATTCCGCAGGCAAAACGGCGAGCGCAGCCAAAAGGAAAAATATAGGTACGTAGAATCTGCCCTCGACATAGGTGTAAGTTACAATCGCCACAAAATACACGCTTGCTGCTAACAACGCGCTGATCTCGAACCGCCGCACCCGGACGAACGCCAGACCGAGAGCAGACAGAACAATGAAAGCCGGCACTACGTAAGTTCCCGTGCCAAAGAGGTTCGCTACCCGAAATTGATCCCAGGTGGCGGTAATCTCATACCAAATCAGCGCAACCTGGCGAGGCACATTGTATAAGGAAAAAGCAGTTTGCTTCTCCGCCAATCCGGGTACCCAAAATTCGTAACCGGTCTTTAACGGATGGCCAAATTCCAACGTGTTCAGAGTAAAGTACGGACTCGCCGCGACCGTAAATACAGCAAGGGCAAGGCAGCAATGCATGAACCACCTCGTCCAGGATACGTTAGCCGGAAAGAGAGCCATAGCTAATAACAGTGGCGCGAAGAACACTAACTGGGGGCGTATGCACAAAGAAAGGCCGAGGACAATGGCAGCGCAGTAAATCAACAAACGCCGACGCCAAGCCAGTCCCAGGTAGACCAGCGCAAAGGCCAGCACTGCGGTAGCCCCGCCGCTGAGATCGCTCATTGATGATCGGCTAAAAGTAACAAACCATGGTTGAGTTGCGATCAACAGGGCCGCCAAACCTCCACCGAGCGGCCTTCCAATCACGAAATAAAACATGAAGCTGCCGGCCAATAGCAACAGGCCGATTGTCTGGTTTGTTCTAAATGGCGCCAGAATACCGTTGTGCGGAAGAAATCTTAGCCAAGGGATCGTCAAGATTGGGTACCCCGGCGGGTAGCGGGAAGGTAACTTGTCATAGCCAATCTGAATCGTCGGCGAACCTTCTTTCAAGATCGAATTAGCCTGCGCGAAATATTCCACCGCATCCGGATAAGGATTGAGATCGAGGAAGTCGGTGCGGTTAAATTCAATGCGAAGAACGGCAGCGTAGTAAAAGAGAAGCGCGAGAACGAAGCAAAAAATACCCGTCGCTACTGGAAAAGAAAATCCCGGGTGACCCGCCGGTAAACATGGTGAAATCGCTTCTGGTGGGCAGTAGTTTCCGAGGTTATCCTTGGCTGTCATTTCCGCAAATCGGCCGAAGCCTAATACTCATGTGTATCGTTGTCGATTGACGCCGGTTGCGTGTTCTTGAATCAGTTGATAGGTCTCGGCAATGACAGGCGAAACATCCCAGTCGGGTTCGGTCGAATCCCGCCGGCACTCGCATCCGTTCAAATTTGCGATGTGACTTCGCGAGCGCCCGAAGAAGAGGGAGGCAATCACGGCTCCCGTCGCCAAATTTGTGTACTAAATCGAATTTATGGACTGTGAAGCAGGCGCGTGCTGTTCGGGTTGACGATTTAGTCACGTCGCGATCCGCTGCATTTGGTCTCTATAAATCCCGAACAAACGGATTGCGTGTCACAGACATTTTTTGCTGGACTTGAACGGCGTTCTTTGACACAGTCGCCACCCAATCAGGAGAAACTTCAAGAAGAATACACCTTATGAAAAAATGCCCGTTACTCGCCGCCAGCGTCACCTTTATGATCTTCTCGCATCTTGCGGGTGCTACTCAGGCAGATGATACCACGATAACAATCACTGGAGTGACGGCAGGGACAACTCCCTTTATTAGTAAATTGAGCTTGCAGGTCAGCAACACAACGGTTCTGAAGAGTATTCAATTCGCGATCGATCCGAAGCCGGGCTCAGTCACCCGTCCACTGTCAGGCACTTATTCCAATCAGTACCTTGTTAGCCGGGGATTTGAACACCCACCGGAGATCATTTTGCCAGTGTACGGACTTTACGCCGGCTATCAGAACATCGTTAGACTGACTTATCGCTTTCTGGACGGTTCTTCAAAGCAAGCTGTCACCGCGGTCACGACCGGCACGTTCGATGATCAAGGCTGCGGCTACAACCATCCAACCAGGCTTCAACCCAGGACGAACAGCATTCGTTTGAGTTATGATTATATCTTTGACAGGTCGGGCTGCGGTGATTTCTCACCTGTCATTCTCGACTCCGATGGAGCATTGCGTTGGGTTAGCCCACTAAGCACGTTTGGCGCTCTTAATGCGTCTTCCACGTTCTTCGACAACGCGGTTTACGTAACGCAAGGCGCTCAGTTGTGGCGGATCGAGCTTGATGGGACGGCTCTCGTGGTTGCAGGCTATAGCAATATCGGTGTGGTCAACTTCCATCATAATATTGATACCGGTAAAACGGGGATACTCCTTGAGCCGGATACCACGTCCTACTTCGAATCCGTAATGCTGGAAGTTGATAAAGACGACGGCCACATATTGAAGACGTTTAACTTTGCTCAGATCATCAGCGCAGCCATGAGAGCCGGGGGAGACGATCCGAGCCAGTTCGTCTTTCAAAGGACCCCGCAGTCCAATAACGATTGGTTTCATAACAATGGTGCCGCATACAATCGGGCTGACGACTCTCTCATCGTTTCAAGCCGCGAGAACTTCGTCATTTGTTTCGATTATAAGACAACCGGGATTAAATGGATCCTGGGAGACCCGACAAAAAAGTGGTATCAATTTCCTTCTTTGAGGAGATTTGCGCTGACCCTCGCACCCGGCAGCCTGCCACCGATTGGCCAACACTCGCCCTCGATTACCTTTGATCAGAGCTTGCTGGTCTTGGATAACGGTACCGGAAGTACTTTTCACGATCCTCCAGGGGTTACCCGAGACTTTGCCAGTCCTCGCAAGTATAGCCTGGACCTGGTAAATATGGTGGCGACTGAAGTCTGGAATTTCCCAATGAACGAGAGCATCCACAGCCCGTTCTGCTCAAGCATCTATGAGGATGCGCCGTTCAACTATCTAATTGATTACGCACTCGTGAATGGCGGAATTCCCAACACGCCCACGTTCGCTCAACTTCTGGGCCTGGACGCCGCCGGTGAAAGGATTTTCTATTATCAATACCCAACCATGAGTTGTAACACTGCATATAACTCCATTCCGATTCATCTGGAAAATACGAAGTTCCCGACAGTAGGACCTCAACCACTTAACCTGTCCACACGGGGAGTGGTTTCAGGGGGTGACAACGTTGTGATTGGTGGATTTATCATCACCGGGACCGATCCCAAGACGATAGTGCTTCGTGCCCTGGGACCATCGCTCAGTGACTTTGGGCTTTCCGGCGTGCTCAGGGATCCAGTTCTGAAGGTGTATAACTCATCTCGAACTCTGATCGCAACCAACGACAATTGGCAGTCCGATCCAAACCATTTTGTAGTAGAAGCCAACGGACTGGCACCGGCCAATGTATTGGAATCGGCCACTGCCCAGACGCTGGCGCCGGGGTCCTACACCGTGGTAGTCAGCGGAAAGGATGCGACCCAGGGGATTAGCTTGGTGGAGCTTTATGATCTTTCGCCGCTATCGCACTCTAAGTTGAAGAACATGAGCACCCGCGGTTCGGTCGGCACAGGGGACAACGCACTGATCAGTGGTTTTATCGTTGGAGACGTGGGGAGTACGACCGTCGTGGTGCGGGCCCTTGGTCCATCGCTGGCTGCTTACGGTGTGAGCGGAGCGCTAAGCGATCCGACACTGACAATCTACGATTCGACTGGCGCTGCCATCGCGACCAATGATAACTGGCTAGATGATGTTAACTGGATCGATGTCCGGAAGAATGCACTCTCGCCGATAGATCAGCGCGAATCGGCACTCGTGCTCCACCTGCCCGCAGGAGCCTATACGGCGATCGTACGCGGAGCCAATGGTGCTACAGGCATTGGCTTAGCCGAAGTC
>JBJMXF010000107.1:0-6818 GCA_045809725.1 Candidatus Udaeobacter sp.
AAAAGCAACGGAATGCGACAAGTTGGGATTATAAAATGGATCGTGCCAGAGTTGTTCGCTCCACTTTGCCTGCATATAAGTCGCCTCGCGGGGCAACTGCGCGCTCTCTTCCGAGCCAGAATCACGGCCGCGCGACGCGGATTCGTGATGTATTAGATTAGCGTGGGGCGTCCAAATAATTTCCAAGCCCCGCTCGCGCAGGCGCAGACAAAAATCTACATCGTTGAAATTGTTTGCCAGATTCTCATCAAAGCCACCGACATCGTCGAACACGGTTTTTCGCAGTAGCATGCATGCAGCCGTGACGGCGGAATAATTTTGTGACAACACGAATGTCCGATTCATCGCGGCGATCGGCTGGGGAGGAAAACGTTGAAACGCATGACTCGCTACTCCATGCAGTCCAAGTACCACGCCAGCATGCTGCAACTTACCATCCGGATACCACAAGCGTGCGCCGACCGCGCCTATTTCCGGTCGGACAGCATGACTAACCATCTCACGCAACCAACCCGATTCCTGGGCCTCAACGTCGTTATTCACTAACGCTAGAATTTCGCCGCGCGCGACTTTGGCCCCGCGATTGATTAAACGGCTGAAATTGAATTCGCCAGGATCAGTCACGATGTGGATGCTCGCGTCTTGCACCAGATCGCGGAAAAACGCATGCGTTTCCGGATCCGTGGATCCATTATCGACGATGACGATTTCGATGGGCCCGTAGTCCGTTTTGTGGCGAATGCTCGCGAGACATCGTTGCAGGAGCACCGCTTGATCACGCGTCGGGATGATGATGGAGACAAGTGGAAATGGCGCTTGCAAATGATAGATAACCCGATTCCAAGCCTCGTTGTCGGGACAGGCGACCACTTCTCCCGATATCTTCCTGCGCTTCAAATGATGCGCGATTGCACGACGGGCGGCTTGGGCCGCATATGGCTTCGCGTCGGGCAGAGCCGCGGCACTACCTTCGACCATGCGCCAGTGATAAAGCACGCGCGGGATATGCCTGATCTGAGCGGGTTGCAATTTTTCAGCACAGCGCAGCGCCAGATCGTAATCTTGTGCACCTTCATAACCTTCACGAAAACCCGCGACGTCGCGGAGAAGCGTGTAGCGATAGATTGCCAAGTGGTTGATATAGTTTTGGCCTAACAACAGTTCTGGATTCCAGTCTGACTTGAAGAAAGGTTCGCAACGCACCCCCGTTAGATCGATCTTATCCTCATCAGAATAGATGAGTCCTGCCTCGGGATTCTCCACAATTGTCGCGGCAACAACGGCGAGGGCGTGCTCGCTCAGGAGATCATCCTGGTCGAGTAACGCGACCCATTCACCGGTGGCAAGTTCCAGCGCTGAATTTGAGCATGCTGCAATGTGACCATTGCGCTCACGAAAAGTTAACTTAATCCGCGAATCAGCCGTCGCGTATTGTTTTAATGTACGCGCGACTGATGCATCGGTGGATGCGTCATCTGCTATGCATAGCTCCCACCTCTCATAGATCTGCGACCGAACCGAATCTATGGCAGACGAAAGGTACCCGAGATCCGGGTTGTAAACCGGCATCACAATGGAAATGAGAGGATGCCGCCGCAGGCGCCGCAGATCTCGACGAAAGACAATGCGCTCGCGTGGGCCTATAGTATCGAATTGCTTCACCCAAGCTGCGTAGGAATGATCGGTTGCCATTCGGTTTTAAGAGCGCTCCGCGCCGACGAGACGCAAACCTTCTTGGAGCTTACCCTGCCCGGGAAGCTGGCTCGTAGCGTCGCGCATGAGTTACCAGATCGACGTCACTTCTTTCACGCAGTGGATTGCCAATAACGATAGCTTCCTCTAACACCTCCAGAAATCCTGTTCCAAAACGATCGATACCGAAATATCGGTCATAGGCCTTCCGTGCATTTGTCGCCAGCTTGCTTATCAGTTTAGGTTCGCGAACGAGACGTTCGATGGCGACCGCGAGATCACCTGCGTCTCCCGCTTCCACAAATAGCGCGTCCTCTTCCGGAATCAGGTTCTCACCCACCACTCCTACGTTGGTGCTGAGAATAGCTTTGCCGAGTGCCATTGCTTCGATCAAGGTCAGGGGACCCGTTTCATCCGAAGAGGCGCAAAGCATCACGTCTGTTTCCCGAATAAGGGCAAGTGCATCGTTATGCGCGACTGTCTCGCGGAAGCGAATATGAGATGAACCTTCCGATGCACTTCTGACCTCGGCGGCAAGCTTTGTGTCGTTAGGCCGTCCGACGATGAGAAACTCACTACGATCAAGCACATCCGGTGGAAGGCGCCGCACCGCTTCCAATAACGTCTGTTGCCCTTTGCGGTGCTCGATCGTGCCTAACAATAGAAAACGCAAAGGCTCATCCGGCCGTGCTCGTTGCGCGATGCGTCGGTGGGCGACATCCGGGATACCATAAGGCAGCACGCGAATAGGACGCCTGGCGAAAGGTTGATAGTTGCGCCGACTGGATTTATCCGGCGTGATAATCAGTCCGGCCATTCCAATAACACCTGGAAGAAGAGAATATTTGTTGAGATAATGATTGCCGACCAAACCTTCTTGAATCCACCAGATATGCGGAATTCCTTCCTTGCTCGCGTCGCGAATTAGCGGAGCCGCAAAGATGGTGCTGGCCACGACGCAGTCAAAGTCTCGCGCGAAGCTGGTGAATGACCGATGACTTCTTACTGGCAAGCGACAGCCAAACTTGGTGAAAGCTTCGTAGCCCGTGGCCAATAGCGGATCGATGATCACTGGGATGTCGGCTTCAAACAAAGTTTCCCGCAATGGTCCATCTACTGGTGACATGACCACAACAAAGGTGCCGTGTGCCTTGCACCACTTAGCCAGATGCGACACCATGATCGGCGCCCCGGTCAGGGTTAAATCCTGGGAAATCAGCAAAACATTCCGCCTTGAATTTGTGTCAGCGGAATTTCTGCGCGCGAACATACGGATCGGCTCGGGCGAATCACGGTACAACCAGTCTCGCATGTTGTTGGTATAGTAACGATCGTGACAGCTGAACTCCGCCCATCGTTGCAGAAGAAAAATATTAGACCTATCAACAACTTGGACCTCACGAGCCTGTTTCTCCGCGCCGATCGAGACGTGCCCATGATGAGTCATGGTCGCGAAGGGCGTATAAACGCAGCGCATGCCTGCTTCGCGGACTTTGAAACATAGATCGAGATCAGAATGCGCGATCGGGGTGTTCACCTCATCGAATCCGCCTAACGCGACGAAATCCGCGCGCCGCATGGCAAGACACGCCGCGGACAAAGCTGAAACCGTGCGCATCGATTGCGCAAAATTTGTGTAATCCACAGAATCACCTGGCCATTGATGCATGGCTGTGCCCACCAATCCGCGGACACCAGTGACCAAGCCGGCGTGCTGAATTCGCCCTGTCGGGTATAACAGTTTCGGCGCGACCGCTCCGACCTCTGGATTTTGCAGAGGCTCGATGACGTTCTCAATCCAATCGGATTGGCTCGCTTCAACGTCATCATTGAGAAAAATTATGCGCTCGCCACTTGCGACCTGTGCGCCTGCATTGCATTTCGCGGAAAAGTTGAAAGGCGCATCGAACGCGACGAAGCGAACCAGACTGCTGATCGGTTCGGCTAACCCGCGGAACTGCTCGATCAGCTCGGTGTTCGTCACGATGATGAATTCCGCGTTTGCGTAATTCGTCGCGGCTGGCAATTCGCGTGCGCATTTCTCAGCCAGTTTCGCTGAGTCGGTCGGGATGATGACGGAAACACGCATAGCTTTTGGCAAACACATGCGTACGCGATTGGCTGTTGGATATTCCAGGACCTCTGCATCCAATCCGCGGCGTTTCACTGCATCCGCCAAAGCGGCGATGTTCGTTTTCCGCGCTTCGGGTTTTCCGCCGCTCGCAGCAGAGGCGGCGTGCTCTCGCCAGTGATACAGAACGTGCGGAATGTGCACGATTTCTCGTGCCTGTTCTGTCGCGCGCAAAGCGAAATCGTAGTCTTGGGAGAGATTGAATTCCTGGCGGAAACCGCCCATGCCGAGAGCAAGCTCGCGGCGATATGCGCTGAGATGGCCGAGGTACATGAAGGAGTAGAGCAATTCAGGACTCCATTCTGGTTTAAAGAATGGTCTCGCCCGTTGCCCTGATTCGGACAAACGATCTTCATCACTGTAAAAAATGTCAGCCTCGGGCCGACGACGAATTGCACTGGCTAATTCATAAAGCGCGAAGGGCGCGAGCGCGTCGTCATGATCAACCAGGGCAACGAACTCGCCAGTCGCAAACCGCAAAGCGTGGTTTGTGTTTTCGGAAATGCCTAGATTTTCCTCAAGCCGCTGCACGCAAATGCGCGCATCTGTTTTCATCCACTTCCGCAGCGACTCGAGCGTGTCGCGGTCCTTGGATCCGCCATCCACCACACACGCTTCCCAGTTCTCGTAGGTTTGAGCGATGACTGAGGCGAAGAGTTGGTTGAGAAATTCCGGAGGCGTGTCGAACAGCGGAATCAGCAAGGAAATTTTTGGACGATGATCCCATGCTGTCGGTTCGCGTCGCTGCTTCTCCAGGTCGTCGGTGCCAGGTTCATGTTGTGCAACCCATTCTGCGTAGTTCTTTTCAACCGGTTTGAGCGCAGGTTTATTTTTTGGTGCGGCAGCCGGCGAGAAGAATACCCGCCTTAGGTTCCGAGGAATTCGCGCGAACTCACGCACTACACGTTCTTTGAGCGACCTTAATGGCTTAGGTTCCTTTGGGACCACAAAGCAACGACCTTTATTCCTGCACGTCGCCTTCGCCACAGCGAGCATCTCCTTTTGCGCAGTCATCTTGGCGTGCATCTTCTGGATTTGGGCGAATTGGTCGTTCATTACTACCTGCGCTTCTGCCCGATCGATACTTACGAGCGAAAAACGCTTCGCAAGTTCGGCGATTGATCCCACCGGTTCGCCAAGCAACTCCTCTGCTTGGACGCGGTCGGCGTTGATTGCAGTGAGGCAGCGTTGCTGATAGTCGATGACGCTTTGCGCTTTGGTCCGATCCTCGACAATCGTGTCGAACAAGGTCTGGCGCGTTTGGAAGAGCCGGGCGCGAGCTTCGGCCTTTGTCGTTTGAATACGCACCACTATTAGCTCGGCAATCACTCGATACGCTTCAGCTAACGTTCTGGTCTCGTCGAAAAGTGCTGTTCGAAACGGTGTCGCTTTCGCCGCAGCCCATTCTGTCGCAACACTAAGCCCGATTCCTTCGTCGAAATACGCTGCGGCCTTTTTGGCAGTGTAATTTGTCCACGCGCTTCGGGGGCTATCTTGCCGGTCGAGTAAAGTTCCGTGTATCAAAACCAGCGCATCGGCGGACAATTTCGGCTGCCAAATCTTCAATTCCTGCCGCACGGTTTCGCCGGAATCGACGTCGTCAATCAGCAAGACTTCGATTGAACCATCGGCGAAATCGGCTGCCGCCGCGGCCGCATTGGTTTCTATGAGCTGCGATACCGTGGGAAAAGATTTCCTTGTCGCTTTTTCGGCAAGTTCCCATGCTAAATCATCATTCGCCGACTCGTCCCCTCGTGGCCGTCGGACCGCGACGCAACGCGATGACAGATTGCGCTCAGTCACCGCCTGACAAAAGGCAAGATGCGCCTGTGCATCGCCCAGGCCGAGCGTAACAATTAGCGTCGGCTTCTCCTGTAGAACGATGTCAAAAAGAAAAGGTAGATAGAATCGCGTTGGGCCGCCCGTGAAAAACTTCGGTTCAAAATCTTGCGCTGCGTAGAATGGCGCCGCCATTGCCGGCAAAGTCTAGAGAGAAAACGAAGCCGCGCCAAGTAACCATACCTGCTTGGTAAGATGTCCTGGTCTGATGAGAGCGCTTCGCCGCACTCTCATGCGGGCTTTATTCCCGAGGCCCGAATCCAGTCATCATCAGTGCGAACCCGTACATCGGAAAACCCAGAGCGTTTTAGGTATGTCTCGATCTCTTGCGGGGTCGAGTTGTGTGTCATGTGGGGTGGCCGGTTCTCCGGTAAAAACGCACGATGATCCTCAAACACCTTCCAGCCGCCGTCGGAGCAAAGATTGATATTGTCGACGTAAATCCGACCCTTGGGCCGCAAAACACGAAACGCCTCAAGAACATAGTTATATCGGTCCCATGGTTCGAGGTGCATGAACACCACCGTGCAATAAACAACGTCTACCGAAGCATTCGCAACGCCGCTCAAATCGTAGCCGGATATCTCCACTAACTCCACATTGGACAAATCCTTTAACCGTTGTGCGGTTAGCAGGAGCATGTTCGAGGCGACATCGCAGCCGATCCATTTTCGGCAGAGCGGCGCTACTAGTTTTCCTACACGCCCAACTCCACAGCCGATCTCAAGAACAACATCATCCTTCCCGATGCCGACGCTGTCCTGAAGGAATCTCAACGTTTCCTCACCAGTTGATTGAAGCGCGGCTTCATCCGTGACGCCGAGTACATGCAATTTCGCCCGATCTTCGGTGGTTGAAAGGTCCGACCACACCTTCTTGTATTCGGAGCGCGTCAGTTGGTACTCCATCCCGGGTTGTTTAGCCGATGATTGCAATGCGTCAATCGCGGAGAATTGCCTTGCTCTTTAGAGGCAGGTGCAGTTTGCCAGAGTTATCAAAAACATGGAGGCTAACTCGCGATGGACCTGGCTGCTGAATTCACTCGACGTGGCCCATGGATCACCCAGTTTGTCATCGAAGGTGTTGAAACTGGCGGCGATTACCAAGTGATCGACGACCGACGGGTCCACCAGTTCTTTGAGCGTTTTCCTAACGT
>JBJMXF010000108.1:0-61598 GCA_045809725.1 Candidatus Udaeobacter sp.
TCAGCTTGTATCGCTCGATCAGCGCCGCGCATTTCCCCGCATCCAATGGATTCGGATATGTGACGATCCGCACACCTTCGATCAGCGGATACCAAAGTGTGACAGTCGATCCGAAAGTGTGAAAGAACGGCAGTGACGCGAGAATCGCGTCCGTTTTTTTTGCGTCGAGCAGTTCCCGAAATTGCGCGACATTTCCCATTACATTGCGGTGACTCATCACCGCGCCTTTGGGTTCGCCAGTGGTTCCGCTCGTAAAAAGCAACACTGCTTCGGCGTGCCCACCTTTTCCTGGAATGTTCAGCAACCGCAAAAGCAAACGCGCGGGTGAAATCAACGACAGTATCCACCACAAAATAATTTGGCGCTTCATACGCGGGAGCAGCTCATCCAGCTTCAAAAGACGTTCCGGCCATGGAAAATCTTTGATGCGTTCAACGAATGGCGTGGCTGAGATTGCAACCCGCAGGTTGGCCCGCCTGCAGCAGGATTCATTGGCCGCGCGTCCTATCGTGAAGTTTAGGTCTACTGGAACTTTGTTCGCCAGCATCACGGCCAAATTGGCAACCATCGACCCTTTGCTCGCAGGCAAAACGATCGCGATTCGTTCGTCAGGAAATTCTTTTCGCAAGTAACGGCTGAACGCTGCGGCTGCGCCGAGCAATTTTCCGCGGCTCAGCTGCGTGTGATCGGTTCCATCGATGACCGCTGTCGCGAAGGGTCTGCGCTTCAACCCGCGAACGCAATCTTCGGCAAGATGCCGATCCAATGAGGGCCGCCGGCTGAAACAGAACTCCCCCAGCTTGAGCAACTCCTCGCGCACGGTCGGAACGTCCGCTGCTTTTGCCTCGAGTGGTTTGCCAAAGGCAACCGTGACGGGGTACGGGATTCGTTTTGGGAACTTCCTGAAGAATTTCCCGCCCTGGAATGAAAAGATTGATCCCCAGAGTTGATCGAGCCATACAGGCACGACTTGCGCCGTGGCGTGTCGCGCAATGACTTCATAACCTCGCTGCAAACGCAACAACGTTCCCCTTCGTTCCAACTCGCCTTCCGGAAACACACACACGATTTCGCCTTCGGCAATTTTTTCCGCGGCTGCCCGGACCGCAGCATGCGACTGGCGCTTGCTGATGGGGATGCAACCAATGGCGCGCAGAATCGGATGCAACATCCGCTTGTGATAATATTCCTGGTCAATCACGTAGCGGATCGGCCGTGGGCAGGCGAGCTGCAGAATGAGTGCGTCCACCCAACTGATGTGATTCGGGACGAGAAGAAAGCCGCCGGCTGGCAAGTTCTCCAAACCCAATGCACTCACGCGATAAAAGGAACGCACCAGTGGGCGTCCAAACAAATAGAGCATGCGTTCAGCGGCGGACATTTTGGAAGCCATCCTATGTGTCATTCTGAGCGAAGCGAAGAATCTCTGGACATTTTTCTGCACCGACGTCGACGGAAACAAATCAGAGATGTTTCGCTCCGCTCAACATGACAGTGCTATTGAACAGTCCCGTTCGCTCCATGATTTATGATTTACAATCGGCGAGCGCCAAACTGCAATCGGCAGTTGTTGATGCAAGCTGCAGGGACAAAGCCGCTCACCGGCGCGCGAAGCGCACTCTTTCTGCTCCTGGCGATCAATCTTTTCAATTACATCGACCGGCAAATTCTAGCCGCACTCGAACCTGATATTCGTGCTACGTTTTTCGCCGCTGACGACGTCCACGCCATGACCAAAACCGGTCTGCTCGGTGACGCCTTTTTCGTGACTTACATGGTCAGCGCGCCGATTCTTGGCTTGCTGGCCGACCGGTTCTCGCGATGGATCATCGTTGGATCTGCTGTGATTTTGTGGAGTCTCGCCAGCGGCGCGTCAGGTCTGGCGGCGACGTTCGGAATATTGTTCGCTACTCGAATCTTTGTTGGAATTGGCGAAGGCGGTTACGGCCCGGCGGCGCCAACGATTTTGGCCGATCTCTTCCCGATTGAAACGCGGGGTCGCATCATGGCGATTTTTTGCGCGGCAATTCCAGTTGGGAGCGCCCTCGGCTACGTGATTGGCGGTCTGATCGGCGCTCATCTCGGCTGGCGCTGGGCCTTCTATCTCGTGGCACCACCGGGTTTGTTGCTCGGACTTTTGTGTTTCTGGCAACGCGATCCGCGCGTCGCAGCGGATAATCTGGTGCAACAATCACGGCGCCGCGGTATACGCGACTACCTGAACCTGTTCCGGACACGCTCCTATCTCATCAACTGCGTTGCGCAGACGTTAATGACTTTTGTAGTAGGCGGTTTGGGCTTCTGGGTACCGGCGTATCTGCGTTACCGCAATCAAAGTCCTGTCCTGGGCATGACGATCTTTGGCCTGATCACGGTAGTCGCAGGTCTGGTCTCGACGCTACTTGGAGGAATTATTGCCGATCGATTGCGCTCCCGTTTCGCCGGCTCGTACTTCTGGGTGTCAGGAATCGGAATGCTGATCGCGTGTCCGTTTTTCGTTGCCACTCTCTACATCCCATTTCCTGCTGCCTGGATCACAATGTTCCTCGCCATCTTTTTTCTGTTTTTGAACACGGGGCCGTCAAACACGGCTCTCGCAAATGTTTCGGTGCCAGCCGTCCGCGCGACGGCGTTTGCTGCAAACATTTTCGTGATCCATGCGTTCGGCGATGTCCAGGCGTTTTGGCTGCTCGGTTACATCGGCGGACACGCGAACATGCATGTGGCGTTTCTCTTTGTGTCCGCGATTATCTTTGCTTCCGGCCTGGTATGGCTGCTGGGAGTGAAATATCTGCCGGCTGATACAGCTGCGGCCGAAAGCAGAAGCATTTAGACCTGCTCGGAGTGCAAAAAAGCCCGGCACTTACGTGCCGGGCTGATTTGCTTAGACCAAAATTGTTATTGTTCTTGTCTTTCAGGTGGACTGGTGCCTTCGCGACTTCGCGACCCTCCCCGAGTGGACCCTTTTGTTCTCTCGCCCGTCGTCGCTCCTTCATCTGGAGCTCGCTCAGTTTTGGGCGCACTTTCAGGTCGCGTTCCGGTTTCGCTGCGACCACTCGGTGGAGTTGACTTCGCCTGCTTTTGTTTTCCACTCGGCGTTCGTTCAGCGGCTCGTTCCGAAACGCTCGGAGTAGCTGTTTCACGCGCTTTGACCGCTGCGGCTCCGGCTGCGGCGGCCGCACCCGGATGTCCTCTCCGCCCTTCTGTGGTGTTCGGAGCTGCCGATCCCGACACCGATGCACCTGCCGCTGGGCTTGTTGCGGCGCCTGAAGTTGTATTCGCACCCGTTGTGTTCGTACCTGTTGTGTTCGCACCTGTCGCCGCGCCAGTCGTTTGGGACGCCCCAGTTGTCGTGGTTGCGCCTGTAGTGGTCGTCGAACTGCCGCCGGAAACTCCGACCCCGACTCCTACGCCTGGGCTCACTCCGTAATAGCTATAGACATTGTTGATGTAATCAGGCCGGGAATACTCTTCGACGCGAGCGTAATCGAATGCTGGCGCGTTATAAATGCGAGTTTTATCGACAGTCACTGTGAGAACGTTCGTATCCGCGGAAGGCGAATAGACGGACCAAGGGACGGCAACCATTTTGCCGCCGCCAGTCACCCGCGTCCCGCCACCTCCTCCGCCGCCTCCGCCAGTCGTGGAAAGGACGGTGTAAGCTAGACACCCGGTATTGCGGTCCAGCACGATATCTTTCACCGTGCCGATTTCGTCGCCTTGAGAAGACTTCACTGGCCTCCCAATGAACTTGCTCGTTTCAATGTAAGTGGTGTTGCTACTAGTGGTGGTTTGGGTTTGGGCGAAGGCAGAAGCGACGGCCAGTCCCAAAATTGCCATGACGGCTCGAAGTGAGAATAATGTTTTCATAAGCGGTACAGGTTTTGGCTCAGCTTACTGCGAGCCGACAAACAAGAATCGTGGCGCAGGGTTGCAGCGGATGTGGAAACAGCTGTCGTAACAGCTAAAGTGACTTGCTTTTATAAAATATGTCGATGATTACGCGCCGGTCAGGACGACGTTTGTGGAGATTCATGATTTGCTTGTTGATGCTCAGTGGCATCGATGCGTTCGCCCAAGGGATTCCCGACGACTGCACACAACTCATCCTGGGAATTGCGCCAACGTGGAATTCCATGCGCGGCGAACTGCGATTATTCGAGCGCCCACGGGGAGGTGATTGGAAGATTGTGGGCGGACCGTTTCCCGTTTTGTTCGGCAAGAATGGTCTGGCGTGGGGAACGGGACTCGCAGGTCAAAACGAATCAGGTCTTCGCAAAAAAGAACGAGATGGCCGGGCGCCCGCGGGGATTTTCGAGATCGGAGAGGTGTTCGGATACGACGCGCACCTGCCGCCCGGCGGCGACTATCCGTATCATCAAGTCACCGACGCCGACCTTTGGAGCGACGATCCGCGGTCGCCGAATTACAATCGCCACGTCGTGATTGATCCAAAGAATCCGCCGGACAATTACAGCCATGAAAAAATGCGCTCAGGAGATTTTGCCTATCACTGGCTGGTGGAGATCCGGCACAACTCGGACCCCCCGGTGCCAGGAGCCGGTAGCGCGATCTTTTTTCACATCCGGCGTGGCGTAAATAGAGCAACCACTGGCTGCACAACGATGGCGCAGGATAATCTGGTGAAAATGATTACCTGGTTGCGAGCGAAACGACATCCCTGCTACGCCTTACTGCCGGCTGGGGAGTACCAAAATAAGTGGCGCGCGTGGAATCTGCCATCGCCGGACGCGATGCACGGCGCCGTTTCATTGGCTCGTTGAAATCTCGCAATGACTTGTTAGCTTGTTGTTAGTCATTATGCCACGACGAAAACGTCCCAATCCTCAATCGGAAGAAAACATCCGTCGTATCGACACGAAACCGCGCGCAAAAAAGCAGACACATGGCTTTCAGGTTCACTTCCTGCGCGGCGATCGTGTGGTGACGAGGATGTTCAGCGACAATGTATTTGGTGGAAAACAAGCCGCACGACGCGCCGCCCGAAAGTTCAAGCAGTCGATGCTGCGCCGTTTGCCACGAAGGAAGTTTCTGGGCGGATAGGCGCTTCGCGCTCGGAATTCATTTTCTCACGATAGGCTTTCCAGCATTCCACGAACGCCGGCGCAAAGTCGTCCGGTCTGGCGGACGTCCAGCCATCAATCACGGCCGGGGCAAAAAATACGCCTCTCTCAATTTCGGATTTGTTCGGGACAGGATCCCCGGAAACGACGCCGCGGTAGCTCCAAATAAACTCGTTGTCGGTGCGCGGTGCAGCGGGGAGCTTGACGATTCTTTGAAGCGGAACATCCAGGCCTAACTCCTCCTTTAGCTCCCGCCGCGCTGTTTCATCGTAACTTTCTCCGGAAACCACGTGGCCAGCAGCGCTGGAGTCCCATTTCAACGGATGTCGATCTTTCCAGCGGGAGCGTCGCTGCAAATACAGCTCCCCGGCGCGATTGAAAATGAGGATATGAACGGCGCGATGGCGCAAGTTATTCCCATGCACTTCAGACCGAGCGGCATGCCCCCTGACTTCATCGTTTTGATCGACCACGGGGAACTGCTCGTTGGCCGTCGAGTTCACCTCCTGGCACAGAGGTGGCGCGATGCAATTCGCAAGAGCGATCCATTGCAGCAACGATAATTCTTCCGCTCGTACCTTCGGATCGATATCCAGACAGCTCGCGAGCGCGTCCCAGTCGCTCGCGTAATTCTGCAGCAATTTCCTGAGCTGTTTTCGTCTCTGAGAAAATCCGACTCGGATCAAGTTCAAAAGCAATTGATCGTCATGTTCCGGCAATTCAATTGCATCGCGTGGTTCGAGTTGGACCACTGCCGAATCGACATCAGGTCGCGGAAGAAAAACGGTCGGAGGAACGCTGCGCAAATATTGGACGCGCTGATGTAACTGAATGCGCAACGTCAAAGCTCCGTAATCATGTGTACCTGGTGACGCGGAAAGACGCACAGCCATTTCCTTCTGTAACATCAACACACACAGTGACATGGGACTTGGTTGTTCCAGGAACTTTAAAAGCAACGGACTCGAAATATTGTACGGCAGATTACCAATCAACTTCACGCAGCGATGCGCGAAAAGAACGCGTGGATCAAACGTCAGCGCATCAGCGTTGATGATTTCAAGTCGCTCATCCGCGAAGCGCGAATGCAAGAACTCTGCAAGTCGCGCATCCTTTTCGATCGCGAGAACATGCGCGCGTTTTTCCAAAATAAACTTGGTGAGGGCACCCAAGCCCGGTCCGATCTCGACCACGTAATCTTCCGCAGTGATTTGCGCCTGATCGACGATCCAACGAGCGAGATTTTGATCGTGCAGAAAATTTTGCCCGAGCGTCTTGACGGGTGATACGCGAATTTCCTTAAGTGTCGCGGGTATTTGTGAGAGCCTCATAGAGCCGGAGCGCGCCGTATGATGCAGCAAGGGAAAGTCCTAGGCTTATTCACAAAATTTTGTGAACAAAATGCGCCGAAGCGGCGAACTTGTTCACAAGTTATTCACGCCCCTCTTCCCGCTCGGCCGAATGTGCCGAATCCGACACGCGTAAATCGCCGACGACACAGTCTATTCATGTGATGGCAGCGCAGCACGCGACCGTTTTCTGCGGCTCTTTAGGTACGTTTGTTTCGCCTCTTTTAGCGAAGCGCCTTCGAGGAAGTACGCCGTCGCGGCACGACCAATCGCATACGTGCCAGCGCCTGCGACCATTGCACAAACCACATTGCCCCATCCGGGGAAGAACTTCAGCATCGCACGCGTGCCCTCGCGGAGGAGCATGCCCAAGCCGACATTCGCTCCGAGTGCTCCCATGAACTCAGTCGCAGCCCGCATGCTTCGTTCTCTACCGCTGATGTACATGATTCCGGAAACCATCAACACTTGCAGAGCCGTGAGAACTGGCATGTCTGCCAGCGGAATCGGTTGCGCGCCGATTGCAGCACAAATCGCGGTCGTAGATTTCACCAGCATTTGCGCGACGTGAAGCTGGGCCTGCCGATCGCGCGAAATGCGAATCATCTCAATCTTGGCCTCGTTCGGCAACTCCGCAGCAAGTAGCGACATTAAACGTCGCGTGTCTGCGGATTGCCTTTCCGTGATGCGGATTACGCCAAGCAAGCGATCGCGCACGTTTGGTTGCGCACCGAGCCCCTGTTCTAATTGCGTCACACGTGTCGGAGACCCCATCGAGAGACCAATGATTTTCGTCGCACTCGGCGGGGCATCGATCGTTTCGTTCACGTGTGATTCGCCGTCGTCGAAAAAGAAAATCATATCAGCAGGTTCGCGTCTGACCTCGTCTTGAATTTGGGTTCGCGCAGAATCGCCGGCGGCACGCGCGTCCAGAATCGAGATCGTTCCCTGACCGGGAATTGTCCACTCGGTCCACCGATGCACCGGCGTGAGTGTTACATTCATACCCTCATGCGACTCCGGAGCAAAAAGCAGATCGATGATTTCTGGCATCGGCGTTTTGCTCGAACCGATGAAGAGAAAGCGCGGTCGTCGCTGCTGAAGGAATAATTGTTTTAACGGGACCAACTCACGCAGCACTGGTCGTCGAATTTTCTCGGGAAGTTTGCCTGCCAAACCTTCCAATCGATCGGCAATGTGAACGAGAGTTGTTTGATTCATTGTTGAGGATGAAATCCGAATGACGAACGGCGGCGCTGCGATTATAAGCCTACCATGAATTTGAACACCGACATACTTTCGAAAGCGGCGGATCAAGCGCGCGGGTTGTGCATGGACGCTGTGGAAGCCTCGCAATCAGGGCATCTCGGCCTTCCGCTCGGCTGCGCGGAAATCGGTGCGGTGCTTTTCGGTCATGCGCTCAGATATAATCCAGACCAGCCTCGCTGGATCAATCGCGACATCTTCGTGCTCTCGGCAGGGCACGGCAGCATGTTCCTTTACGCCTGGCTGCACATGAGCGGCTACGATTTGCCGATGTCGGAAATCAGACGTTTCCGGCAACTACATTCCAAAACGCCAGGACACCCCGAGTTTGGCGACACGCCCGGGGTCGAATGCACCACCGGACCGCTCGGTCAGGGCGTCGGCAACGCGGTTGGCATGTCAGTGGCCACGAACATGGCTGCGGCGCGGTTCAACACTGACGAGCACAGAATTTTCGACCAGCACGTGGTCTGCTTATGCGGTGACGGCGACCTGCAGGAGGGCGTCGCATCCGAGGCGTGCGCGCTCGCCGGCCTTTGGGGCCTCGACAATCTGATTTTCATTTACGATTCCAATGCGGTTACGCTGGATGCCCCGGCAAAGCTTACCCAGTGCGAGGACACAGGTCAGCGGATGAAAGCTTACGGCTTCGATGTCCAGGAGATCGAAGGCCAGGACATGCGACAGTTTCTCGACGCGTTCGATGTGGCGAAACGGCGCGACAACGGCAAACCACAATTCATCATCGCACATACGCTGATTGGAAAGGGCATACCAGAAGTTGCGGGCACATATAAGGCCCACGGTGAAGCCGGTGCGAAATTCATCGATGCCGCGCGCAAGGCCCTCGGGTTGCCGGACGAGCATTATTTCGTTTCGAAAGAGGTTTACGATTTTTTTGCGCAGCACAAAAAGACGCTGCTCGCTGAGTATGATCGCTGGGAAAAAACTTACGATGCGTGGTGCGCGAAAAACCCCGATAAAGCAAAGCTGCTCGATGACGGACTGGCGCGAGAAGTCCCGCCCGATCTGTTGTCGAAAATCCCGGATTTTCCAAAGGATGCGAAACTGGCGACTCGCAAAGCGGGCGGCGAAGTATTGCAGCCGGTCGCGGAGGCGATGCCGTTGCTCATGAGTGGCAGCGCCGACCTCTATGGATCGACAATGAATTACATCAAGAACGGGGGCGATTTTTCTCGCGACAATTTCTCCGGCCGGAACGTCCGTTTCGGCATTCGAGAGCACGGCATGTGCGCGGTGCTCAACGGCATCTCGTATCACGGGCTGTTTCGCGCTTCGGGCGCGACATTCACGGTGTTTACCGATTATTGCCGTGGTGCCATTCGGCTCAGCGCCTTATCGAAGCTGCCGAACACTTACATTTTCACGCACGACTCGATCGGTGTAGGCGAAGATGGACCGACGCATCAACCCGTGGAGACCGTCAGCTCGGTTCGTCTGATCCCGAACATCGACGTGATTCGGCCGGCCGATCCGGAAGAGACCGCGGGCGCATTCGTTGCTGCCATGCAACGAATTGATGGTCCGACGTTCCTCGCCCTCACGCGCCAGGCTGTTCCCATGTTAAACGAGATCGATGTAAATGTGCGTCGTGAAGGCGTGTTGCGCGGCGGTTATATCGCCAGAAAGGAAACCGGCAAACTCGACCTGATCATCCTCTCGTGCGGCAGTGAATTACAGCATGCGCTCGCCGCCGCGAAAGAATTGGGCGAAGGCGTTCGCGTCGTTTCCATGCCGTGCTTTGAAAGATTCAACCGTCAGCCGCAAGGATATCGCGAAGAAGTTTTGCCTAACGAATGTCGAAAACGGGTCGCGATCGAAGCCGGCGTGACTGAGCTTTGGTACGAATATGTCGGTCTTGACGGAAAAGTTGTCGGACTGCACGATTTCGGCATGAGCGCGCCCGGGCCCGAAGTGATGAAAGAACGCGGCATTGGTGCGCAGCACGTGATCGACGCGGCGAAGAGTCTCGGGTAGCGCACGCGTCTCGCGCGCTGGCGATGCTGTCCACGCGATCGCAGACTTTTTTTGTGACGTTGTAGCCGTGAGAGCGACGGCACTAAAAAGAAAGCCTGTTTCGGCGTGACGCCGAAACCAGCACGCGAGACGCGTGCGCTACCTTAGAACGCCTCTTCCGGCTCGCTGACGTTGCGGGCGCGAGTTTCGAAGCGTGTGTATTCCTTTAGGAACGTCAGCGGAATTTCGCCGACAGGACCGTTGCGCTGTTTGGCGATGATCAACTCGGCTTCGCCCGCCTTCTCCACGCGTGCCTCTTCATCTTCCTCGTACATTTCGGGCCTAACGAGTAATCCGACCAGGTCTGCATCCTGCTCGATGGATCCCGATTCGCGGAGATCGCTTAAACGCGGCTTGCCGCCGGTGCGCTGTTCTGGTTGCCGGTTTAATTGCGCGACGACAATGATCGGAATTTTCAAATCTTTGGCCAAAGCTTTGAGCCCGGAAGAAATTTCCGAAATTTCGAGCTGTCGATTATCCTGTGCACGCCGCGTCGTTGATCTGAGCAATTGCAAATAATCCACGATGATAAGGCTCACATCGTGCTGCGCCTTCAGCCGACGCGCTTTTGCCCGTAGTTCCAGAATGCTGAGACTGGCACTGTCATCGATGAACATTTTGGCCTCCGCCAATTTTGAGGCCGCAGCAGTGAGACTCGGAAAATCGCGCTCGCCTAAGAAGCCGTCGCGCACCCGTTGCAAGTTTACGCGCGCGCGGGAGCAAAGCAGCCGTTGCACCAGTTGCTGACTGCTCATTTCCAAGCTGAACACGCCCACCGCCAACTTTTCGTTGATCGCCACATATTCGGCAATGTTCATGGCGAGCGCGGTTTTTCCCATGCTCGGCCGCGCTGCAATCACGACCATTTCGGAAGGATGCAGGCCGCTGGTCATGCGATCGAACTCGACGAAACCGGTTGAGATCCCAGTGATGCTGCCCTTGCGTTCGTAGAGCTTCTCGATGGTCTCGATCGCTTGCATCGCGTGATCTTTCATCGACAGCATCTGGCCTTTGAACCGGTCTTCGCCGACGTCGAAGATCTTCTGTTCTACTTCGTCCAGCAGACTGTCGACCTCCTCCTGCTCTTCGTACGCGCGGCGCACACTTTCGGTGGAGGCGGAAATGATCTGTCGCAGAATGTATTTGTCGCGAACGATCTCCAGATAGTACTGCACGTTGGCCGCGGTCGGAACGAACGTGAACAAGTTCGTGACGAATGCCGCACCGCCGACGCTGTCGAGCAGGTTCCGATCGCGGAGCACCTGTGTGAACGTGATCAGGTCAATGCCTTGTCTGGTGTTCCAAAGATCGACAAGAACGTCGTAGATGGTTCGGTGCGCCGGGACGTAGAAATATTCTTCGTTAATTTTCTCCACGCATTCCGCGATTGTTTCACGCGGGGAGATGAGCATTGAACCGAGAACGCCCTGCTCCGCTTCCACGCTATGTGGCGGCGTTCTGTGAACATCCTGCGGAGAACCTGTTGGCGAAATGGGAACAACTTTTTCGCCGCTTCGCGCCGCCGAACCTCGGCTAGCGCCATTTCCCGCTTTACGAGGCTTTTCTCCTGTCCATGCGGACGATGGAGTTGCCATTTATTTTTCTTCTTGTTTCGGCTGTTCTTTTTTCCTGGGGAAAGTTCGGCGTTGCTTCTTCTCGGGTTGTTCCGGCGCACCGGCAGTTGTCGCGTCAGCCTTTGGTTCTGCCGCCGATTTCACCTGAAAAATAAGTTGCGCCGTCACATCGTGATGCAGCTTAATGGCGACCTCGTGCTCGCCCGTGTCTTTGATCGGTCGCTCCAAAGCAATTTTATGTCGATCTACCTCTGTGCCGACTTCGTTTTTCAGCCGGTTCACGATGTCCTGCGCCGTTACTGATCCAAACGCCTTACCAGTCTCGCCAGTCTCCAATGTAAAAACAAACCGCGTCTTGCCGATGCGGCGCGCGACTTCCTGAGCCTCATTCAACTCGCGTCCTTCGCGTTCCGCGCGCTTTTGCTTAAGCGCATTAAGCTGGCGCAAAGCCGCCGGTGTAACTTCGTGCGCCATGTTGCGCGGCAACAAATAATTGCGCGCATAACCGCGGCGCACCTTGACCAAGTCCGCCTCGGCGCCAAGTCCGGGAACATTTTCGGTCAGGATCAGTTCAGTCAGTGGCATATGAATGCGTGTATAAAAGTTCCGGGGCCGACGACTATAAAATCAGACTGCGTAGTGTCAACGTGCGATTGAAATAAAACGAATTATTGCGCGTGACGTTCTCAGTTCTGCACTTGTTAACACCGGCTTTCAAGCCGGTGCAACACGTCTAATTCCGAGCGTAGCCGTTTCAACGGCTTACTCCTGCGCGCGTCGAATCAAGGCGTTGAAACAGCTTTGGCACTGCTGTTATTGATCACCGGCCCGGAGGGCCGGTGTTAGTGATACCCCCCGATCATTTCCGAGCTTCATTCGCACGGCTTCGCTGATCATGCTCTGGTTCCAAGGCGAATCTCCGGACGACGATCTGGCGCATCGCAACTGGCAAACGCCAGCCGCGATGCGCAGATACTGAGAACAATGTCTATTTGTTGAACGGCAAGTAAGCCTCACTCACTGCAGATCAGCCCGTTGAACCTGAGGTTGACCTCGCCGGTGGCAAAATTAACCGTCCCATGAGTGCGCAAAAACCCCGACGCGCCGGAGACGATCGTTAGACTGTTATTTAGCCGGTACAGCGGCGGCGCGATGGGAGCCAAGACCAATTGATCCTCGGTGGTGAAGACCAGGGTGCCGATGCTGAAGGTATGGCCTAACCTCACATGCAGCGTGCCGTTGCCATGGGGTGTTGCTGACATCAGGCAGCCGGTGGTCGTGCCAATCAGGTTGTCATCATCATCGAAGACGTCACCGGCGACCGTCGCCACCGGGCAGGATGGACTCGGGGCCCCTATTATTGCGACCGCGGTTCCGGACGTCGGCTGACAATCAGCTGCTGCGGGCGTGGCCGCGCAGACAAACGCTGCCGTCAAAACGGCAATAACATAAGCAAATATTGATTGTTTGGTTTTCATGTTTTGGTTTTTTCTTTCGTCGTGGTGAGTTGTTTCACTTCACCTTTTTCTTTTCTTGTTTTGGGTTTGTGGCCGTCGTTCCTGGTGATCCGGAAACGCAGACCGTTTCCCATTCCTTCCCGAAAGTTTGGGCGCCGTTGCAAAGAAAGTGACGGAAGCCACAGCGCTCTGCCTGTGGTAGTGCGATGCCACGCCCAGACCGAGCGAAGCGGCTACAGTGTGGGACTATTTAGGCGCGAGCGAGGCGACGATTTTTTCGACGCGCGGATCACCGCGGAGCGGGTCCCCAGTAGGGTGGCAGCTTGAACACGACCAATCTCGGTGAACATGATGGTGGCGGAGTTTGCGTTCTTCGAGGTGAGTGCTCATTGCCGCGGCAGGGTCACCTTGAACTGGATCTTGGCGAGTTGCTCGGGGGCCCGGCCGATTTTGCGCAGGAAGGGCAGCCAGCGCACATCTGAGTGGATCTTGTCGAACAGGTTCTCCGCTGCGATGTTGATAAGTCCTGGATCTTGATATCGGACCGCCTTGTCCAGCCACTCGAAGGCCTTGTCGGCATCGCCACGGAAGGCATAGATGTAGGCGATGTTGTAGGGTGCCCACTCCTCGTTTTTTGCGAGCAGCGTGGCGAGCGCGGCATCGGACTCCGTCTTCCGCCCGAGCGCATGATAGGCCATGGCCAGCCCGATCAGCCGCCAAACCTCTCTCTTTTCTTGCTCGATCTCGGCCAGCGCAGCAGGCGCGTCGCCTTTAAGCAGCATTACTTCGCAAATATTATAATGCGCACCGCCGCCCGGGCTCAGACTAAGCACGCTGCGGAATGACGCGATGGCTGCATCAAACTGTCTAGTGCATTGCTGGGCGACGCCTAGGGTATTAAGGGCTATCACGTTGACCGGATCGCGTCGCACGATTGCCTCACTCAGCGCCAGCCCCTCCTGTAGCCGGCCCAGGGCCCGAAAAAAATTAATATTGCCGAGGGCGCTCAGATCACCCGGGTCAAGTGCGAGGGCGCGCTCGAAGTGCTTTGCGGCACGAACGAAATCATTGTTGGACATCGCGATTCGACCCAGGCCGGCGTGGGCCGGCCCGTAGTTTGGATCGATCGACAACGCCTTCTCCGCCGCCTCGTGTGCACGAGCGTAGCCTTCGCTGTTAGGCAGCAACCCGTCGTTTGTCTTGTTGATAAAATTTCTCGCCAGCTCATTCCAAGCCGGGGCATAGCGCGGATCAATCTCGAGCACCTGCCGATAAAGTGCATTAGACTGCGTATACGCTTCGGGAGTGAACTGCCGCCCAACCTGCACCGCCTGGAGGTAAAGCGCGTAAGCCTTCGGATCGGTCTGGCGCACCGTCGGCACCGCGCCAAGTAGCGTCACCTTCAACTGCTTCACCACTTCACCCGCGATCTCGTCCTGGATCTTGAAGATGTCGTCGAGCTTGCGATCATACGTCTCCGACCAAAGATGGTAACCTTCGGCCGCCCGGATGAGCTTGGCCGTGATTCGCAATTGATCGCCGCTCTTGCGCACCGAACCCTCGAGCACGTTGGTAACGTGCAGCTTTCTCGCGATTTCGGGAATTTCGATCGGCTTGCCTTTGAAAGAGAACGACGAAGTGCGTGCTGCCACCTGTAGCTGCGGCACTTTGGACAGAAGATTGAGCAACTCCTCCTGAATGCCATCAGCGAAAAACGCACTGTCTTTGTCTTCGGAGAGATTTCGAAACGGTAGAACCGCAATGCTCTTTTCTGAGACGTTTGCAGGCGCCACACTCTGCGACACGGGTTGATTGTGCCAGCGCGGGAATAGTGCGAAGGCGGCAGCGGCGATCCCGATAAAACCGGCCGCAAGAGCCAATCGACGCGCCGCCTTCCAACGGTCGAGAATCTGTGCGCGGCAATCCTGCAATTGCAAAGTGAGTGCTCGGACACTCGGGCGTGCGGCTGGTTCGGGGGCCAGCATCGACACGAGCAGCGAAATGAGGCGGCTTGGAACACGTGCCGCCTTCAGTTGTTGCACCGGCAGAGCTCGCGAGCGTTGGTTCGCGCGAATCTGTTCGATGGTTGCGCCCTCGAAGGGTCTGTGTCCCGTTAGCAGATACCAAAGGGTTGCGCCTAACGAATAGATGTCGGAGCGAACGTCGACCCGCGCATCAGTGAATTGCTCCGGACTCGCAAAAGCCGGCGTGCCGACAAATCCACCGTGCGTTAAGCCCATCGCATCTGGCCTTTCGACAAGTGCTTTGGCTACGCCGAAATCGATAACCTTTGCGAGAGTTTCAGCTCTGCCAGAACTCGAATCATTCGCATCCGCGGCGACGGCGACCAACATCAAATTCGCCGGCTTCAAATCCCTGTGCACCAGGCCTTGCTTTTCCGCTGCGGCCAGTGCGCTGCTGACCTGCAAGGCGATGTCGATGGTCGTGAGCGCGTCGAGCGGCCCGGTGCGGCGAACACGCATCTCCAGCGTTTCGCCCTCCACCAGTTCCATCGCGCAGAAGCATTGCCCGTTCTCTTCGCGGATACCGAAATGGTAAACGGTTGCGATATTTGGATGCCGCAAAGATGCGGCCGTCCGCGCTTCGCGCATGAACCGTTCGCGTGCTTCCGCTCCGCGTTTCGCCCATTCCGAATCGATGAGCTTCAGCGCAACCGGCCGTTTGAGCGAGGTGTCAACCGCGCGATACGTCACCCCCATGGCGCCGCGGCCGAGTTCACACATAGATCCATCGTCGCGTCGCTCAATCCGGTAATTCCCGAGTCGATCCGTTACGGGAGCGGACAATGTTTCATCAGCTTCTTCCGCGTCGTCGAATCCGACGCGCAGCAGGCAAATCATGCAGCGCCCAAGGCCGCGGGAGAAACCTCCATCCAGCCGCGTCCCGCACTCAGGACAGACCGCCGCGCTAGTCTCCTGTGCCTGCATCAATCGGCGGCCAGCACTTCGCAAAGATGTCGCAGCTCCGCGTCAACCTCGGACGCGTTCGCGACGGTGCCACCCACTTCCTCCCGCAAAATCACGCGATACCTCGAGCGCAGCCGCGCCACATCGCTGCGTAGTGTTGTGATCGGCCGGCCTAGCCTGAGAGACATTTCTTCATATGAAACTGCGGCTTCGCTGGAGACCGAGAGATGTGAGTTCAACTGTCTGAACAGTTCATCTTTTCCCGCCAGGGCGCATTCCTGAGCGAGCCGATCCAGCGCCTGCCGGAGCAGCGTCTCGGCCCATTCGCGTTCGTAGACGCGTTCAGCACTCAAAGGTTGCAAGCTCGCGGCTCGTGCATCCGCTTCCGCGATCGCGGCAGTGTCGAGCTGCCCCAGGATGATACCTCCGCCGCGCTTCTGCGTCCGATCGTGTGCACGCGCGTGGGCCACGAAATGTTTGAGTGCCCCGAGCAGAAAGGAACGGAAGCGTCCTTTATTTGGATCGGCGCGGGCATAGGCGCGTGATTCGATGAGATGCTCGAAAAAGCCCTGGGTCAAATCCTGCGCATCGTCCGGGTTAGAGCCCTGGCGTCGCAGGAACAGAAAGATTGGTCGCCAATAAATCCGGCATAGTTCCGATAGCGCGCTCAGCGCTTCGGCAGGCGGTGTTTGCGATTCCCCGGCGTCGAGCACCATCGTCCAGCGAGTGGAGGTGAAGACACTTTCGCGCGTAGTTTCGGTGCCAAGCGTCGCAGGCATGCGACGTTTTTATCCGGCGAAAGGAAAATGGACAAGCCTAATACGCGAGAGACGCGCTGACTCCCCTAACGGGCAACGAAACCGGCTAACTCACGCGTAAACTGAAAGGAATTTAAACCATGCCCAGCTTCATTCGGCCGGCTTCGCTGATCATGTTTTGGTTCCACGGCGGATCCCAAACGAGTTGCACATCGGCTTCATCGATACCGTCTATGCTTAGGATTTTGCTCTGCGCATCGTGCGCGATCGCGGGGCCCATTCCACAGCCAGGGGCGGTCAGAGTCATTTTTACTTCCACTCGTGTTCCGCCTTGTTCTTTTTTGATCAACCGACAATCGTATACCAAACCGAGATCAACAATGTTAACGGGGATCTCGGGATCGTAACATTGGCGGAGTTGGTTCCAGACGTCTTCTTCTGAAACTTCGCCATTGGTAGGTGCAGATTTTTCCGTTGCCTGCGACTGCGGTTTTTCCAACCCGAGCGCGTCCAGGTCTTTCTCCGCCACTCGCGCGAGGCCTTGATAAGTTGCGACCGTGTAACTACCCCCGAGGCTCTGCGTGATGACGCCCTGCGTCCCAGCCGGAATGGTTGTCTTCTGGCCACTGGGAATCTGTATCGCCTCGCAGTCGCGGCTCAATGTGAATTCAGTGTTCTCGTACATGATTTTACCCTCCGTGGGTTAGTGTGGCACAAATGCAGTAAATGACGAAATCCGAATGACCGATGACAACACGCTCATTCTGTCCGGAGCGCAGCGGAGTCGAAGAAACCCGCCGAACAATTTAAGGGCTCCATCACGGATTCCTCGACTTCGCTCGGCATGACCGCACTAGCGTAATTCCTTCGTCCTTCGGCATTCGTGCTTCGTCATCTCTAATACACATCCCGCTTGTAGCGCTTCTCGGTCTTTAACTTCTCAACGTATTCGTTCGCTTGATCCATGGTCTTGCCGCCGTGTTCCTGGACAATGTTGCGCAGGGTTATATCCACGTCCTTGGCCATGCGGCGCGCATCACCGCACACGAAAAATTGGGCGCCCTCGGCGTCAATCCATTTCCAGATCTCGGCTGCATTCTCGGCCATTTTGTGCTGCACGTAGATTTTCTGATCCTGATCACGCGACCACGCGCAATCCAGCCGAGTGAGAATTCCCTTTTTCATGAACACGTCGAAATCCTCCTCATAGGCGAAGTCGCATTTCACGTGCTGCGCTCCGAAGAACAGCCAGTTTTTCCCCCTCGCGCCGGTGACGTGCCGTTCTTGCAAAAACGCCCGAAATGGCGCGACCCCGGTCCCCGGTCCAACCATAATAATCGGCGTATCGGGATCTTCCGGCAGATGAAAATGTTTTGCGTTGCTGGGGAAAACCGGAATGGGCACGTCATCGGCGCGCTCGGCGAGAAATGAAGAAGCCACGCCCTTGCGGACGCGGCCATGACTCTCGTAACGAACTACGTCCACAATAAAATGCACCTGATCGGGAAATGCTTTGAGGCTCGAAGCGACTGAATAGAGTCGCGGCTGTAATTTGGAAAGCAGTCCCACAAATTCTTCCGGACTGAAGCGCGCCGACGGGTGTTCGACGAGAAAGTCGATAACCTCCATGCCCCAGAGATAGGTCTGCAAATCCTGTTTCCGGTCTGGGGCCAGAAGGTAATGAAGCGTTGGCGCTGCATCGGCGCGCTGTGCGAGCGCCTTTAAAAATTTCGGCGTCGGTTGAGTTACACTGTAGTCGCGCAGCAATGCTTCCCGCAGCGATGTTGGGTCACCTTTCAGCCGTGGCACTTGTTCATCCCCAGTGGCGGCAAGCGCGTGAATAATTTCCTCCACCAGATCAGGATCGTTTGTTGGATACACCCCCACTGAATCGCCTACCTCGAAGTTCAGTCCCCACCCCGTCAGATCGAGTTCAAAATGGCGCGTGTCCTTTTCCGATTCCGGCCCGCTCAGCCGTCGGTTAACCAGCATTCTGGCGGGAAAAGGCTTGGTGCGCGAATATGGCAAGGCCGCAACAGTGGCAGTAGCTTCAGTCATAGCAGCATTTTTTAGCGGCGATTTGCAATCGCCGCAAATGTTCACCCGTTATTTGGAATCGAGAGCGTTCAGCAAACTTCACCTATTTTTTGAGGAACGTTTCGATCTTGGGATTGTCTTAGATCTCTCCGTGGACGGTGCGATCGCGAAGTCCACCTGCCGTTTGAAGACATCCACGCGCGCGACAAAAACCGACAGCTTGTCGCCAGCCTTAAACCTTTTGCGTGACCTTCGGCCGATCAGCTGATGCCGCGCCGGTTCGAATACGTAGAAGTCATCTGTGAGCGATGAGACGTGGATAAGTCCGGTGATAAGAGCGTCGGGTAATTCGACTAGTAATCCGTAGTTCCGGACATCCACGACTGCCGCTGAAAAGATTTGCGGATTCCGGCCAGCGAGTTGCTGTTGGAAAAACTCGAGCTTTTTCATCTGCGCTGCGTCTATCTCCGCATCGGCCGCGTTTCGCTCGGTTGCTGAAATGTGTTCGGCGATGGAAGCGATTTCCGCGATGCCAAGATGGTAGGGACGGCGCGCTGCGCCGTCCGGACGCCGCAGCGCGGCGTCCCTACCAAGCCCGCGGTGCACGACCAGATCGGCATATCGCCGAATCGGACTGGTGAAATGCAAGTAATTCGTCTTTGCCAAACCGTAGTGCCCGAGCGGCAGAGGATCGTAGCGAGCGCGTTTAAGACTTTTAAGCAGACCGACCTTCAGCGCCTGCTCCTCCGGTTTTCCGCTGAGTTCTGCAAGCAATCGCTGCAATTCAGCGCGATGCATCAGGTCCCCAACTCTATAACCAAAGCTAAGCGCGAACTCACGGTACTCTGCGAGCTTTTCGGGATCAGGATTTTCGTGGACGCGGTAGACCGTTGGAATTGCGCGTTTTTTCAGTTCACGCGCCACCGCTTCATTTGCCACCAGCATGAATTCTTCGATCAATTGATGCGATTGATCGTTCTCGACACGCTCCAATTGAACCGGTTTTCCGTGCTCATCGACCCGGACTTTTACCTCTGGAAAATCAAGTTCCAGCGCGCCATGTTCGAATCGTTTTCGTCGCAATAGCGCGGCAAGCTCCCACGCAAGATGAAGCCGTTCCCCCAACTGATTCCGGGGTGGCGATGTTAGAATCGCGTATGCTTCTTTGTACGTAAGCCGGTGCGCACTGCGAATCACGCTTTGCGCAAAGCGCGCGCTCTTTGCCACGCCACGTTTGTCGAATTGAATAAAAACCGAGTGCGTGAGCCGATCGACTTTTGGCTTAAGGCTGCAAACACCGTTGCTCAACCGCTCTGGCAACATCGGGATGACGCGGTCAGGCAGATAAACACTGTTGCCGCGCAGCCGCGCCTCGCGGTCCAACGCGCTGCCGGGCTCCACGTATGCCGCAACATCGGCGATGTGCACACCCAGCTGCCAACCGCCGTTTCCCAGCTTCTCCACGTTGATGGCATCGTCGAAATCGCGAGCGTCATCGGGATCGATGGTCACGATGAATTGGTTCCGCAAATCTTCGCGTCCGGCGATTTGCTGCGCATCAACGGTTTCAGGAATACCCTCTGCCTGCTCCAACACATCTGTCGGAAAATTCGTAGGCAGATGATACTTCCGAATAATGGAAAGCACGTCTACGCCGGGCGCCGACGCCGGCCCGAGCACCTCGATAATTTCCCCCTCGGGATTTACATGGCGTGATTGCCAATCTTCGAGGCGCACCACAACCTTGTCACCAACTGCAGCGGCGGTTTCGGACCGGCGATCTTGCGGCTGCCCTGCTGGAGGGCCCACATAAATATCGTGCACAAACCGCGGATCATCGGGCACCACGTAATAAAAATTCCGGGACCGTTGCAGCGTGCCCACGACCGTATCGTGAGCACGTTCCAAGATTCGAATTACCCGCCCTTCGCGCCGTCCCTTTATCCGCCCGGCCGGTGCTTCGGGCGATAGCCGGGCAACGACACGATCGCCATGCATCGCTGTGCCGACGTTTTCTGCCGCAATGAAAACGTCGGCCTCGCCTGATTTTTCGGACGTGAGAAATCCGTACCCCACTGGATGAACTGACAATTTTCCGGTCACCAAGTCGGCCTCTGCCGGCAGGACGTAACAATCCTTACGAATGCGTGCGATTTCGCCAGCGCGTTCGAGGTCGCGCAGGGTTTTGCGCAAAGCGACTCGTGCCCCCCCGCTTACGCCAACTTTCTTCGCGATCTCGTTCTTGTTAAGCGGCCGGTAATCTTTCCTGGATAGCAGCGCGAGAATTTGTTCTCTGATCTTGGTTTCGTTTACGTTCACTTGGGTAAAACAATATGCTCAGGTTTGTCGGTTTAGCGCGATTTCAATCGGGAGGTGTGGCAATACAAAAGCTGAATGACGCCGCGATGAAACGTCACGTCATCGCCCAAGCCGAGCTCGTGGTACACTACGCAACAAGGTACCGCGCACCTTTGGCTGACAGCCGAGTTGTTACATCGCAAGCGCCACGCATGCGTTACTGGTGGCGCGCCTTCGAATAAAGCTTCCCCTGTGTTAGTCTCACTCGTAATGCGCGAGAGGATCTGGAAAGTTGGTAACCGAGTACTGGATGTCTCCCGCCATGGGTTGATCATGGGCGTGTTAAACGTAACGCCGGATTCATTTTCGGATGGCGACGAATTTCTCTCAACAGAAAAAGCAACAGAACGCGGCTTACAAATGGCAGCGGAAGGCGCTCACATCATCGACGTCGGCGGCGAATCGACGCGTCCTGGCTCGCAACCGATCACTGCTGACGAAGAACTTCGACGCGTGCTTCCGGTGATAGAAGATCTACGTCGCAAGCTTGACGTCACCATTTCAATCGACACGTCGAAAGCGGAGGTGGCGCGCGCGGCAATCGACGCGGGCGCTTCGGTTGTGAACGACATTACGGGCGGGCGAGGAGACGAACAAATGCTGCCGCTCGTTGCCGAAACCAAATCGGGGCTCATCATCATGCACATGCAAGGAACGCCTCCCATCATGCAGCTCCAGCCGCGGTACGCCGACGTCGTTGCAGAAATTTCTGAAATTTTTCGACAACAATATGCCCGCGCCATAGGTTCAAACATTGATCCCATGGCGATTGCGTTTGATCCGGGCATTGGTTTCGGGAAAACGCTCGAACACAACCTCGAATTGCTCGCGCAGTTAGAACGGCTGCGCACGCAGGATCGACCTTTGGTTGTTGGTGTTTCGCGCAAATCGTTCCTCGGCAAGTTGATCGGATCGCCGGAGATCAGGGACCGGCTCGTACCCGGCGCCGCGCTGACTGCGATCTTGCGTGCACGAGGTGCGGACGTGTTCCGCGTCCATGATGTTAAGGAGAATGTGTATGCGTTGCGGATAACAGAAGCGCTTTTGCAGAGGGCAAAATGATCGAGCAAATCACTGATCTCTGGTTAAAAGGCTGGCGCAGCCTGGTCGAGATCCTTCTGCTGTGGGTCGCTATCTATTACGGCTATCTGTACTTCCGCGGAACACGCGGCGCGAAAGTCTTGACAGGATTGGCGATTGTTTTTCTGACGCTGACCCTGATCTCCACCCTGCTGAATTTGGTAGTGATTGGCTGGATCGTCCGGAGTTTCTCAGTCTTCCTCGCCATTGCGTTGGTGGTGATTTTTCAGCCCGAGCTGCGACGTGGTCTGGCCGCGCTTGGCGGACATCCGATTTTTTCACTCACAAGCGAAAGACGAGAAACCGTTCATGATCTGGCAGAAGCGGTGACGCAGTTGGCAAACAAACAGTACGGCGCGCTGATCGCGATCGAGCGCGACACCTCGATTCGCGTCTACGAGGAAACCGGTGTCATTATCGACGGGGAGTTTTCTGTTGAGTTAATCCTTACGATCTTTCATCCAAAAGCCGCATTGCATGATGGCGGAGTGATCATTCGTAATGGACGAATTGCAGCTGCGGCCTGCATCTTTCCTGTGAGCCAGCGGGAAACATTGGATCGCAGCCTGGGATTACGTCACCGCGCCGGACTCGGGATAACCGAGGAATCGGATGCCGTCGCTGTCGTGGTCTCGGAAGAAACCGGCGCTATTTCCATTTGTCACCGGCGCCGAATTGAGCGCAATTTCACTCCAGAGACCTTCCGTCAGCGCATTTCCGAGATTTTATTGCACAGCAAATATGAAGAGAGTGATCCTGAAAAACTGGCACGCGAAGTTGATCTCGCTTCTCCTGGCGACGACGCTTTGGTTCCTGGTCAAAAAGAACGTAGCGACGACGCCGTCGCCGTCTGAAAGGCCCTATCGGCCGCCAGATAACGGAAGCGCGGTAAGAGCTCTGCCGTGACTACGCCGCGTCCCAACCATCGCTTTAACAAGATTGTAAGAGATTAACCACCTCAAGGTTTGGTGGTTGCAATTCCAGTAGAGTGGATTGTCAGCGCAGAAATCGCGACAGATTCGCTTCTTCCCAGCGGCGCGCGCGCCGGTAACCGGGAAATTCACGCTCGCGACGATTGAATTCTTCGGTGTGAACTCGGCGGCGGTTTCGTGGGAGCGTTTCATCCGGCACAACCGAGTGCAACATTTCGTGGTAAAGGACATATCGCAAAAACCACGACGGCACGAACGGCTGGTCCAGCGCAGGATTGATCCGAATCACCCGATCTTCTTCCTGAATTGTGCCAAAAACGAATTGTTCTCTCGGTCGATGTTTCCGCCGGCGTCCCCATTCGACTTTGTAGCCGCGAAGGCGGTTTCGAAAGTGTCGTTGGTTTAGATCATCAAAGATCGCGCGCAGATCGAAGTGCGTTCCTTCGTGGCGCAAATTTAATTGTTGCTGCATCGGCAACTGAGGGTGCGCCAGTTTTCGCTTGGTTGTTTTCTTTCTCCTACCCATTGCCATGCTCCGATAATCAAAAGCGACAGGGGTAATGTAGTGGCCTCTCAATGTAGTGACAAGCAAAGCCCCTATTTTGACTCGGAATAGTTATAAATCACTCGGCCGAAAGCGTTAACAAAGACCCCGGGGCAAAGCAAGGCAGAGCTTAGCCCTGCCGGGCTCAAGCTTGAACTACGAAATTTTTCTCTCCCGTAAAGAGTTTCCTAGTCACGCAATCTTGAGATTCAAAATTTTGCGGCGAACGCAAACCGCGTGTAATCGTTCTAACCTTCCGAAAAGATCATTGAACCCGATCAAAAACAGCGAATGACGCCTTTTCTCAGAAAATTGCTTGGTCAAAATTGGGTTTTATTGCTGGTCATGCTGGCCTTGGCTGTGTTTGGGGTCGTGGCGATTTACAGCGCGACCTCCACGCGCAGCGATCCATATGCCGCCGACTTCTGGCGCAAACAAGCAAACTGGGTGGCCGTCGGAGTCTTCGCGTTCATGGCAACCAGTTTGGTCCACTACCGGTGGATTCGCTGGGGCGCCCTCCCGATGTACCTGGCGGGCATTGTGTTTCTAATCTTGACGAAGTTTATAGGCGTCAAGGTTTATGGAGCGCGCAGTTGGCTGCATTTGGGGCCTATCAATTTTCAGCCCGCGCAGCTTGCGGTTGTTGCAGGGATTATGGTGTTGGCGCTGTTCCTGACCCAGTTTCGCCAAATGCATCCCGCGCTGCGTTTGCTGCTGTCGGGAGCGATTGCAGGAGCACCATGTCTTTTGATCCTCATGCAACCAGACTTGGGCGAAGTCATCATCTGGGTGCCTGTGATGTTTGCATTGTGGTTCGTCGCCGGTCTACCGCTGCGTTATTTAGTTTGCATCATTCTCATCGCGATCGCTTTCATCCCGATCGCCATTAATTTCGGCCTTAAACCTTACCAGCAACAGCGGATCACTGCTTTTACCCATCCCGATATCGACAAGCAGGGTTCGGCTTGGGCGATCAATCAATCATTGATTGCGATTGGCTCAGGAGGCTGGTCCGGAAAAGGGTTCAAAGCGCCGAATACCCAGATCGAGCTTGGCTTTCTGCCGGCGACAGCTGTGCACAATGACTACATTTTCTCGGCCGTCGCGGAGCAATGGGGGTTTATCGGGGCAACAATTCTCATCGGCGCGTTTGCGTTGCTTTTGTTAACGTGTCTTTTCGTCGCATTTTTCGCCGGAGACCAATTGGGTCTTCTTCTCGTCATAGGCGTCACTGCGCTAATCTTCACGCACATCTTCCAAAATATAGGAATGACAATCGCCATGCTGCCGATCACCGGCGTGCCATTGCCATTAATCAGCTACAGCGGCTCGTTTGTCTTAGTGATCATGTTCGGCCTGGGCCTGGTGAACAGCGTCTGGATTCATCGCAACGTTCCCGCGTAACGATACCATTAGGTCACGACTAGCGGGTCTGCGTCGTGTTCTCGCCGTCGCTGTTGTTGAAACGATTTACTTTGCTTCGTGCTTGCCTGTAGAGTCGGGCCGCGCAGAGATGGACGCCGACTACAAAGTAAAACTCGAGGTCTTCGAAGGCCCGCTCGACCTGTTGCTATACCTGATCAAACAGGACGAAATCGATATCTACGATATTTCGCTCGAGCGGATCACCAGCCAGTACCTCGAGTATCTGCAAGCATTCAAAGAGCTGAACATTGAGCTGGCGGGCGAATTCATCGTCATGGCGGCCAACCTGATTTACCTAAAGAGCCGAAGTCTGCTGCCGCGCGATCAGCAACCTCCCGAAGAAGATGCAGCGGAGGACGACCCCCGTTGGGAACTAATTCGGCAACTCATCGAGTATAAAAAATTCAAGGAAGCCGCCGCGGAACTCAATCTGCGCGCGCTGAAACAAGAAAGGATCTTTATCCGCGAGGCTCCATCCTCATCAGAACTGCAGGAACCGCTGCGCCTGGGCGAAGTGGGAATTTTTCAGCTCATCAGTGCATTCCAAACCGTGATAAAACGAATGGAAGCGCGCCAGGACACGCAGGAAATCTTCAGTGAACGTTTTAGCGTGTCGGAGAAAATCGAATCGATTTTGCAGCGCGTCGCGACCGGCGCTCGCTTTCGCTTTTCTGACTTGTTTAGCGACGCGGCATCCAGAATCGAAGTGGTTGTCACGTTTCTCGCGCTGCTCGAATTAATCAGACTGAAACAAGTCCGGGCCTTTCAAAAAAACGTGTTTGAAGAAATTGAAATCACGGCCGCCACGGCTTAAGCCGGAAGCCGTTGTGCGTACCCGGTCCTCAGCGCATCGGACATCGCGCATTGGATAATCCGCTGAGGACAGCGGATTCTACAGGAATCATGCGGCGAATTCTGATCGGAGGATGTGGTTACGTCGGGGAAGCGACCGCCGATTTGTTTCATTCGAACGGCTGGGAGGTTGAAGGCTGGGTGCACTCGAATGACTCCGCAGCGCGACTTTCAGTGAAGCCTTATTGCGTCCGCGCGATTGATGTCTCACAAGAGTGTGACGTTGCTAAACGCGCAGGAGAATTCGATGCAGTCATCCATTGCGCGAGTTCCGGTGGTGGTGGTGCGGAAGCCTATCGTGAGATTTATCTGAACGGTGCGCGCCATCTGCTCGAAACTTTTCCCAGGGCAAAAACTCTGTTCACAAGCAGCACGAGTGTTTATGCGCAGCGCGACGGCTCGACGGTAACGGAAGAGAGCGAGACAAAACCACTGCGAGACACCAGCCGGATCCTCTTGGAAGCGGAACAGTTAGTCCTCGAAAAAGGCGGGATTATAGCGCGGCTCGCCGGGATCTACGGGCCTCGACGTTCTGCCATGTTGAGCAAATTTCTAAACGGCACGGCGACGATCGATCCCAACAACCACCGCTTCGTTAATCAAGTTCATCGGGACGATATCGCGTCCGCGCTCTTTCTTTTGTTAAGCGGAGAAGCAGAGACATCCGCACAGATTTATAACGTCGTTGACGACCAACCGCTTTTGCAAAGCGAATGCTATCGCTGGCTTGCCCAAAGGCTGAATCGTCCTGTTCCGCCGGAAAGGAAATCCAAACAACCGCGCAAACGCGGGGACACCAACAAACGTGTGAGCAACACCAAGCTACATCAGTTAGGCTGGACTCCGGTTTATCCAACCTTTGCCGACGGGATGGAAAAAAGCGTGCTACCGAGTTTCGCAGAAACCTCGCCAGCGCGTCCTATTAACACCAGGATTTAGCCCGGTGCACAGGCTCCTGGGTGACAGCAAAAACCGTTTCAACGGTTTTCGCGACTCGGTAAGCCGTTGAAACGGCTCGGCCTTGGAGCTACGTCAATCACGGGGCTTAAGCCCGGTGTTAATGCCTCAGCAGGCCGCTGTCAGCTGACCTGTGCCGCTTCTGGCATCCCGGCTCTCGCTGTACTACCATGTTCATGGCTTTCACCGAACAGCTGGCGAATCACGTCTTCTACGGGCACTTCCTGCACGTTGATGTCGCTAACGTCGCAGGCCTCGAGAAGTTGCCGGCACGTTTCCGTAACCTTTGCGCGCGGAACCTTCAATTGTACCGACACAGGTGTTTGTTCGATGATGTCGCCAAACACCGACAGATCGCGTGTTCCTTCGGTTTCAAAAGTCAGGCTCAGAATCTTATAGCCAGAAAAACGATCGACGATCGCTGCCAACGGGCCGTCGAAAAAGATCTTACCATGATCGATCACCAACACGCGATGACATAGCTCCTGGATGTCCTGCATGTAATGACTGGTAAGCAGTGTGACGATGCGATGCTCTTCATTGTAGATGCGCAAAAATTCGCGAACGCGTTTTTGGCTGACCACATCCAGACCGATCGTCGGCTCATCCAGAAATAACACACGCGGCTCATGAATCAGCGCCGCGATCAACTCCATTTTCATTCGTTCGCCTAACGAGAGCTCGCGCACCATCACGTTCATTTTGTCGCGCACCTCCAGAAGGTCCGACAATCCGTCCACGACTTTCTTAAACCGCTCGCGATCGATTCCATAGATCGCACGGTTCAATTCGAGCGACTCCTGCGCCGGGAGATCCCACCAGAGCGCATTCTTTTGTCCCATTAGCAAACTGAACTGCCGTTTCATTTCGTTGCGCCTTTCCCACGGAACAAAGCCGAGCACGCGCGCTTCGCCTGAGGTCGGATTCAGCAAGCCAGACAGCATTTTAAGCACGGTAGTTTTTCCGGCGCCGTTCGGTCCGAGGAAGCCGACAAACTCCCCTTCCTCGATCTGAAATGAGACTTGATCAGCCGCGCGCGTTTCATCGTACCGCCGCCACCCCAGCCCCTTGACCGCGCCCCAGAGACCGCGCTCTTTGCGATAGGTGCGATAAATCTTGGTGAGTTCGGACGCTTCAATTGCCGCCATACGGAGCTTTGGAAGAGGAAGCTATCAGCTTCCCCTACAGGAGGTCATCCAGACAGGCTAGTAAATGGGAAACGGTTTCGTCGGTTTCGTCGCCCATGTTCGACAGGCGAAACGTTTGGCCACGGATTTTGCCGTAACCGGGATCAATCACTAAATGATGTTTTTCCCGTAGCCTTCTCGCGAAGTCCAGAACGTCGATGCCTTTTCTGTTCTTCACGCAGGTGAGCGTCTTGGTGCGGAACCCTTCCTCGGCAAAAAAATCGAATCCAGCGCGGCGCACCCAATCGTGCACGAGCGCATTTGTGCGTGCGTGACGAGCGTAACGCGCTTCGAGGCCTTCCTCGAAAATTTCATCCACCTTAAATTGCAGGGCATGCACATGTCCGATGCTCGGTGTGCTCGGCGTCATAAATTGTGCCTGCTCGTTCTTGAACTCCAGGAAATCGAAATAAAATCCGCGATTCGCAACTTTGCCGGCTCGTTCAAACGCTTTGTCAGAAACTGAGAATAACGAAAAGCCCGGAGGCAACGCGAGCGCTTTTTGCGCTCCAGTAAGCATCACATCGATCCCGAGCGCATCCATGTCGATTTTCACACCAGAGAATGACGACACCGTATCGACGATCAGCGTGACATCGGGATATTTGGCGATGACGCAGCAAATTTCGGGGAGCGGATTCAGCACGCCCGTTGAAGTTTCACTGTGGGTCAACGTGACCGTATCGAATTTTCCAGTGGCGAGTTGCCGATCGAGATCCTTCGGATCGATATGCTTTCCCCATTCCACCTGAAGCGGTTCCGCGCTTTTTCCGCATCGCTTCGCGACATCGAACCATTTGTCTGAAAACGCTCCGCACATGCAGCAAAGCACGCCCCGATCGACCACGTTCCGGATCGATGCTTCCATCACACCCCACGCCGACGACGTGGAAAGAAACACCGGCTGCTTTGTGCCGAACAACGTCTGAAGTTTTGGATGAATGTCGCGGTAAAGATTTCGAAAATCTTCGCTACGATGCCCGACCAATGGGCGTGAAAATGCCTCCCAGGTTTTTTCCGAAACTTCAACTGGACCGGGAATGAAAAGTTTGTCGTGCGGCTGCATGAACGGAACATCGGACATCCGACATCCAACATCCAAGCTTAAAGTTCTGCGGGCTTAGTTGCACTCGTGTGCATTGAGCCGTACGCGTCACGCATATGCATCGCCTGTTTCTTTCTTTGGTCTTTTGGCTTCTTCTCGTCAGTGTGATGCGCGCTGAACCCCGCACGTATCTCGTGTTCGTCAGCAACGAACGCTCAGGCGACGTCACGGTGATTGATGGAACCACAGATGATGTCCTCGGAACGTTTCCAGTGGGCAAACGGCCACGCGGCATTCACGCAACGCCAGATGGCCGGCGGGTCTTTGTTACATTGAGCGGCTCGCCGCGTATGGCGCCCGGCCTGGATCAAAATCGCGCGCCGGCGGACAAGCGCGCCGACGCTCTCGGCGTCATCGATCCATCGCAACGCAAATTGACAGATCGGTGGCACGTTGGATCGGACCCTGAGCAATTCGCGATCAGCAAAGATGGAAAATTCGCATTCATCGCAAATGAAGACGACGCGAGCGTGTCGGTTGTCGAGCTTGATTCGGGACAATCGCGGGGAAACATAAAAGTTTCGGAAGAGCCCGAAGGCGTCGGCGTTAATCCAGCAAACGGCGAAGTGTACGTTACCTGCGAAGACAAGGGCGAAGTGTTCGCCATCAATCCTGATCAACAGCGTGTGATCGCAACCATCGAAACCGGAGGCCGGCCACGTTCGGTGGCATTTTCACCTGACGGCTCGCGCGCGTACGTTGCTTGTGAAAACCTCGGTTATGTCGCCGGGCTCGATACCAAGGAACATAAACTGTTGTCGAAAATTCAATTGCCGAAAGGCTCGCTACCAATGGGCACCGTCGTTTCGGCTGACGGAAAAGAGCTTTACGTGTCAACCGGCCGCGGCAACGCCATAGCGATCATCGACACCCAAAAGAATGAACTAGCGACAACGATTCCGGTCGGAAACCGTGTCTGGGGTATCGCGCTCGATCACAGCGGGACAAAGCTCTACACCGCTAACGGAGCATCAAACGACGTCTCCGTTGTCGATGTAAAATCGCGCAAAGAACTTCGTCGCATCAAAGTCGGCGACGGTCCCTGGGGTATCGCGATTGTCCCGAAGTAGCGGCGGCTTCGGCGAACGTTCCCCGCGATCACCCGCTGACGTAATTCGGATAACGTTCGCGCAGCTCGCGCGAGAGGCGATCTGCTTCCTCGCTCTTACCAGCCTGACGAAATGCCACCGCGGCTTTGTCCAGCGCGCGCGGAGTGATGGCTGGATCGTCATAAAGCAGGGCGACTCCCTTAAAGGCTTTGCCGGCGTCGTCGAAGTTCCCGCGCTCCAGTTGGACTTCACCGGCGAGCAGACGTGCTTCCGCGTTTACCCGACCCTCAGGTTGGAGCGCCATGATTTCTTCAGCGATCTTCTGCGCCTCATCGGGTTTATGAGCGCTAATCTTAACTGTCCCGAGCGTCAGCAACACTTTCGCCTTACCCGCGGGATCTTTGGCAGTTTGGAGATATTTCGCGAAGGCTTCCTCCGCTTCGGGCAGATTCTTTAGCTTCGTAGCCGCGTCGCCGAGATAAAATAAATAATCGGGTTTGATCTTGCCTGCATTGTCCGTTTTTCGAAGGGCGCTGAGATATTTTTCCGCGGCCTGAAAATTTTTCTCGTTGTAATATTGAATTCCAAGCCACTCCAAAACCTCAAGCGGCACACTGGCGTTCTGACTTTCCGCCATGAAATTGTTCACTTCTTTGGTGAGCGCAGGGCGATCTCTCAAATAAAAATGGCAAAGAATAATCCGAACAGACGCGAGATTGTAATACTGCTCCTTGTTCAGTTGACGTGCAGTGTTTAGCGCAGTCAATGCCGTCTTATAATCCTTCGCTTCAAACGCTGTCTTGCCGATGTAGTAGTGCGCCTGCGCTGCGACAGAACTCTTCGGATATTCCCTCAGGAGTTGCCGAAAAGTGTCGACCATCCCCTTGGTATTGTCCTGTTGGCCAAGTATGAGAGCCTTCAACTGCAACGCCGCCTCGCGCTCGTGTGCCTTCGGATATTTGGCAAGAATAATGGTTAGATCCGTAAGCGCGGCAGAGTAGTTCTTGCTCTGCTCGTAAGCCAAAGCGCGCTGAGCAAGGGCAGCCGGAATTTGCGGAGTGTCGGGAAACGTCTGCAAGTAATATGTAAAAGCTTCGATGACGCCGGGAGTGTCTTTCGTTTGGACGTGGCACAAACCGAGTTTGTATGCCGCTTCCGCGCGCAGCCGCGGAGAAAGCTCCGACGCGCGCAACTCGCCGTACAACAACGCTGCATCTGTGTAGTTCTGCTGTTTGTAAAGCGCCTCGGCTTTTAACAACTTGGCTTGATCGGCGCGCTCATTTGTGGGGTTTGTTGCAAGGAATTGGTCCACGGCCGCGGAGAGCGCCGACGGATCTGAATTGTAGACATTGATCAGTTGCTGATAAGCGGCATCCTTAGCCTCTTCCCGATCCGGGAACTTTGTGGTGATCTGGTGGTAGAGTGCGCCGGCTTCTTTTGGATGGCCAAGTTGCCGTTCACTGTTTGCTGCGAGCAACAACACTTCTGCCTGCGCGGCCTCGGGAAGCTTGTCCAATTCCTTTTTATAATCGGCCAGCAACTGCGAATACTGACCGGTCTGATATTGCAACCGGCGAAGACCCACTTGCGCAATCGCCCGGAACTTTCCTGCGTCAGAGAGAGCGCGTCCCTTTTGAAACAACGCGGTGGCTCGATCGACCATGGCCTTGTCCGTTTTGCCTTTCTCCGCTTGGACAAGTTCTAGCGCTATCAAGCCTCCACGTGTCGCACACTCTGCTTTCAACGCCGGTTTCGATGCCTCGTTAGCCAGTGCTTCGTACTGCTTCAGTGCATCGAGCTTTTTTCCCCGTGCGTCAAAGATGGATGCTGCCGTTACTCGTGCGTCTTCGCGATACGGATTTGGATTTCCCACCTCGGCGACCTGCGCATAAATATCTGCGGCTTCATCTTTCTTGCCCAGGGCTTCAAGGCAGCGCGCTTCGAAATAACGTGCAGACAGCGCGACCGCCGATTCTTTCGATTTAGCCGCGGAACGATGAAAAAGCGGGAGCGCAGTGGCGTAGTCTTTATCGGTGAACGCCATCTCCGCGAGCGCGAAGGCTGCTGGGCCCGCAAATTCGCTGTCGCCGTACTCCGTGAGAACTTTCTGAAGATTCGTACGGGCATTCGCATCTCGATGGAGGTTTCTATAACATTCGCCGAGCGAGAAATACGCATTCGCGCGGCCAGCGCGGCCGGGATACTCGTCGAGATATTTTTGATATTCCGGAATCGCCAGGTCGTACAATTTGCGAGTGAACAATCCATTGGCGTAGTCGAGTTGACGCTGATCCGCTCCTTCAGCTTCTCCCTTTGATGGTTCTGGAACGTCCTCCTTTAATGAGCGGAGGACTTTATCGATTGATTCGTCTGCCGGGACCGCGCGCCGAACAGGCGGTTCATCTACCGGACGAGCCCGCCGCACTTCCGGCTCCGATTGGGATATGGCGATGCTCGCCGTGCAAAGCAGCATCGCCAGTCCAAAAAGACTGGCCGCGCCGCGGGTGATCTTCATCTTGCCGTGGCGAAAGCTACGTTGGTTACCCCTGCTTCGGTGCACACGTTCAACACCTCGACAATGTTTTTGTAGGCGCCGGCTTCGTCGCCGCGAATCACCACCGCTTGTTCGGGATTCAGTTGAACCATGCCTTTGAGTAATTCCTGGAGCTCGGCACTGGTGAGGGTGCGGCGGTTTACAACTACATTGCCATCCGCCTTGACGTTCACGATAACATCGCCAATCGGCGCTGCCTTCTCCTTCGCTGCCGAGGCCTTCGGCACTTTCACGTCGAGCTCGTTCTCAGTGCGCGCTGCATTCCACGTAAGCAGGAAAAAAATCAGAAGAAGCAGCAATACATCGACCAGCGGGGCAAGCTGAATGCCCGGATGATGCAAAGGCGCTCGTCCGCGAAGGTTCATAAGAGCAACCGAGTTTTACAGCTCGTCTTCAAGTAAAACAGGAGCTCGCTCAGCCCGTCTGCCGTATTGCAATGAAAGCAACGCCAGAACGTGCGTCGAAGCAGCCTCGAGTTCCGATATCAACTTCTGCGATCTGCCTCGGAAGAATGCATAAAAGATCATGGCCGGAATGCCGATCGCCAGGCCCGCGGCGGTGTTGACAAGAGCTTCACTGATTCCGCGCGATAGCGCCGCGTAACGCGCCGAACCAACATCAGCACCTAAGGCGCCGAAGGAACGAATGATCCCGAAAACCGTACCGAGCAAACCCAGCAGTGGCGCAATCATGCCGATATCTGCCAGGTAAATTACACGGTTGTTCAAACTCGCGGCGACGCGTGTTCCTTCTGTCTCGGCGATTTCGCGGACCTGTTGCAAATCCGCGTGTGGATTCTTGGTTGTGAAATCCAGCATTTTTTGCACGACCCGCGCAATCGCTTCTCCATGTCGATTGGAAACAGCCAAAAGCCCGAGATAATCGCGTTTACGAAGGAGCGCATCGGCAGTCGCCATGTAACCGCTCGAAACGACTGCTCCGCGCCGGATCGTCAGGAAGTAAACGACCACAAGCGCGACGAAAAAAACCGATAACAAGAACATCGGAATCATCACCGGACCCGCTTTGACAAGCGTCTCCAGCACCGTTTGCGAATGCTGGGGGACCAATGGCGGCGTGGGCTCCTGCGCGAGCAGAGGCGACGCGCCCCCCAGCGCGACAAAGAGCACAACCCAAATCTTCATGCCGGAAATTTTGTAATGATATGCGGAGCGAAACATCGATGCAAATCGGCCCAAGGGCCTGCGTTGAGCATTAGAGGTATGTCGCAGCAAATTGTTCATCATTGCTTTTAGTTGCCTGTCCGTCGCCGGTGAAGATTAACTTCGCTGCGGACTCGTCATTGGCGGTGGACGAGAAAAACATGTGCAGGTTGAATTTCGGGATCGAGTTCAACGTAGTTTTGCCGCCCGCGCCAGGTGTAACGCGCATTGTTCAACAAATCGTGCACTTGGTACTCATCGCCCTCCATCTGCCCGAATTCCTCAATCGGCACATCGACAAATGAATTTTGCTTCCGAAACGGGTCAAGATTCACCACCACGAGGATGATGTTGTCGCGCGCGGGGGTCATCTTGCCGTAGAACAAGATCGCATCGTTATCGGCGGGATAGAAACGCAGGTTCGTTAACAATTGAAGCGCCCGATTCTGCTTCCGGATTTGGTTTATGCGCGTGATCCAATCTTTGATGTTTCCCGGCGCATTCCAATCGCGTTCCTTGAATTGGTACTTCTCGGAATCCAGATATTCCTCACGACCCGGTAACGCTTCGTTTTCGCACAGTTCGTATCCACTGTAGATTCCATAAAGAGGCGACAGCGTCGCGGCCATGAGCACCCGAATCATGAACGCCGGGCGGCCGCCCTCTTGAAGCACAAACGGGAGAATGTCAGGCGTGTTCGGCCAAAGGCTAGGCCGAAAATATTCGCTCATCTCAGTCTGGGTAAGCTCAGTGAAATAATCGATGAGCTCCTGCTTCGACTTTCGCCACGTAAAATAGGTGTAGCTCTGGCTAAACCCTGCTCTCGCCAGCGCTTTCATCATCTTTGGCCTGGTGAACGCTTCCGCGAGAAAAATCGCGTCGGGATATTTTTCGCGGACCCCTTCAATCAAATACTCCCAGAAGGCGACCGGTTTGGTGTGCGGATTGTCGACACGAAAGATCCGCACACCGCGGTCAGCCCAAAAAAGTACGATGCTCTTCATCTCGGCCCAGAGCTCGTGCCAGTTTTCGCATCGGAAATTTATCGGATAAATGTCTTCGTATTTTTTCGGCGGATTCTCCGCGAATTTGATCGTGCCGTCCGGCCGTTTGTAGAACCAGTCGGGATGTTCCCTGACGTACGGATGATCGGGCGAGCAGTTAATCGCGAAATCTAGTGCGATTTCCATTCCGCGTTTGCGCACCTCCTTTTGCAGCCAATCAAAATCCTCCAGCGTGCCTAACGAGGGTTCGACCGCTTTGTGTCCGCCAGCGTGGCCACCGATCGCCCACGGCACTCCCGGATCGCCTGATTCGCAGGTGACTGCGTTATTCCGACCCTTGCGACTGGTTTGGCCGATTGGATGGATCGGCGGAAAATAAAGAATGTCGAACCCCATCGCTTTTGCGTCGTCCACGCGCGGCAGGCAATCCCGAAAGGTCGATCCGCGGTCCCCGTGCCCTTCTGCCGAGCGTGGGAAAAATTCGTACCACGCGCCAAACAACGCCACCGGCCGATCGACCACGACGCGGGGAACCGGCTCACATTGCGTGGCATCCGCGCGATCAGGGTGGGTCGCCATGAGTACTTCCAGCTCACCTGACTTCGCGACTGCGTAAATTTCTGAATTGGGTCCGGTGACGATTTTCTCGGCAAATTCGCGCAGACGCGCGCAGTCTGCCCGGTCACGCGCACGGCTGGCGGCTCCTTTCACAATTTGCGCGCCTTCCAACGCTTCGCTGTGCAAGTCGGCTATCCCGCCCTCAAATTTCTTTGCGAACTCTTGCTGCCAGCTGCGGAACGTATCTGTCCACGCTTCGACTGTGTATTCGTGAATGGCTTGATCGTACAGTGGGCAAACGCCGCGCCAGCGATCGTTATCCACAAAGATCATCGGCGTTTCCCGCCATGCCCGTTTCCCAACAACACGCCATTTCAAAACCGCGGCAACTACATCGTGGCCATCTTTGAAAATGTCGGCTTCCACTGCGAGATCTTCGCCCACGATGCGCTTGATTGGCGAGCGGCCGCAATCAATCAGCGGCTGCACATTGTCGATCACGACCGATGGAAACCTGCGGGCCATGCGCCACCAATCAACCGAGATTCACATGAGCGAAAGGATAAATCCCATTGTGCGCGGCACGCAGCGACCGGCCACGCATCCGCACAGCGTTCAGCTGGAAACCCGAGCTACTGCAGCGACTTAGCTACGCGGAGAAGTAAAACGCGCACTCGTAAAGCCCGGAGTTGCGATTCACTTCGCGGCGAACACGCGTGCCTAACACGGCCTCGAACATGTCCTGCTCGAAGCGGCCTACGATCGGATACTGCTCCACCACGTTGAGAAGGGGAGAATGACACTCGAGAATTTGGGGGCCGCCGTCTTTCTCATTGTTCAGGAACTCAGACATATAGCCTTCGGCATCCCGCACGCTCGCAAGCCATTTCGCGCGTTCTAAAACGGTCTCTCCCTTCGCCTTGGTTTTCAACGCCATGGTCTTCTTCTTGAAAATGCTGTAAAGCAACTTCTCCGGTGCGTTCGGTCCGTAGATCTCTTCGGCTGATTTCAATAGTTCGAGCGTGAACTGATGGCTGTCAGCATGAAAAAGGTCGTGCGTGCGGCGCGTCAAGCGATAAACCATCTCAGGTCGGCCCATTTTTTGCGGCCGCCGCCACGTATCCAGATAGCCGTCGCGATGCAGTGTGATGCAATGCTGTTTGATGCCCATATAGCTCATGCCCATTTTCTCCACGAGCTCATTGACAGACAAGCCCTTGGTGCGCTTGAGGGAGTTAATAATGTCAAGCCGTTGGGTGCGGCCAATTTCCGAAATTAAGCGTTGATTCATATAGCTGAAACGTTTGGAGAAGAACGAAAGTGCCGGACTTTACACGCCGCAATCTTTAATACGCAAGCGTAAAGTTTACACAACTGTCGGTCGTGAAAGAAATTACAAAACAATTGTCCTGTGAGGACCCGGCGCAAAAGGGCAGCTACAGCAACAGCGAAATCTTTTTTGCCAGGAATTCAGGCTGGTCGGAATTGGCAACCGCTCACGAATAGAGGTACTCGTCGTGATACTCGCGTTGCGGCGCGAACTGCAGATTCTCGTTGCCGGTTTCCGGGTACTCGAAGATTTTCCCCTCATAATTCCGGATCACGATTTTTTCGTTGTCGTGATACAGAATGTAACCGGGATTAATCGGCACTTTGCCACCGCCGCCAGGGGCGTCGATGACGAATTGAGGCACGGCATAACCAGTGGTATGGCCGCGTAGCGCCTCAATGATGTCGAGGCCTTTGGCGACCGACGTGCGCAGATGTGAGGAGCCATTGATCAGGTCGCACTGGTAAACGTAATACGGGCGGACACGGCACATCAGCAGCTTATGCACGAGAGTCTTCATAGTCTCGACGTCATCGTTCACACCTGCCAATAGCACACTCTGGTTGCCCAAAGGAATGCCCGCGTTAGCGAGACGTTCCAACGCCTGTTTTACCTCGATGGTGAGTTCGCGCGGATGATTCACGTGTACGCTCATCCAGAGCGGATGATATTTCGCCAGCATTGCGCACAATTCAGGCGTGATTCGTTGGGGCAGGAAAATCGGCACCCGCGTACCAATCCGTAGGAATTCGATGTGCTTGATTGTGCGCAACCGCGATAAGAGCTTCTCGAGCCTTTCATCGCTGAAAATCAACGCGTCACCACCACTCAGAAGCACATCGCGTACTTCGGTGTGTGCTTCCAGATAACGGAACGCCTCCTCGAAATCGGTGTGAAATTCCTGTTCGCCAACTCCACTAACTACTCGACTCCGCGTGCAATAACGGCAGTAACTCGCACAACGATCAGTGACCAGGAACAACACGCGATCGGGATATCGATGCACCAGACCGGGCACAGGCATATGCGAATCTTCGCCGCAAGGGTCAGCCATATCGTACGGCGACTCCCACGTTTCCTCGATTCGTGGAATGACCTGACGCCTGATCGGGTCACCAGGGTCATTTGCGGACAGCAGGTTAAAAAAATGTGGCGTAACAGCCAGTGCAAGTTTGTCGCCGGACAGCAAAACGCCGCTGCGTTCCTCGACGCTTAACTTTAGATGTTTCTCGAGTTGCGCGAGCGTGGTAACTCTGTTTTTGAGCTGCCACTTCCAATCGTTCCAGAGTTCCGGGGCGGTGTCCGGCCAATAACCCGGCGCGTGTGAAACGAAGGCTTTTCCGTCCCCATTTTCAGAGGCAAAAGTATTCATTTTGTGGTGGACGAAAAAGTTAAGACCCTTAAATATCGTGTCAATACAGGCACTTGGCTGTGCGCTACGCACGCGAATGAACCTCGCTGGGGCGCTGTAACGCAAACGTCTTCAACTCGTTCACCGCAGACCATTTCTCGGTCAACTTTCTTTGCCGCTTGCAGCAGGAATGAGTCCTGTTCATGCGTCGTGAGTAACGACAATCCGACTGGTACCCCCGCGACGTCGCGTATCGGGAGCGATACTTGCGTCGGCACAATGTGCGAGGGTAGTAGTCGGTCCCACTCGAACTGCGCCGCCTTTGGCAGGAGCGAGCGCGGGTGAGGTTGGATGCAAAGCAAATCGTCGGGTCCGAGAAATTCGTGCAGCTTTGAAAATATTCTTCGCGTCGTTGCACCGCCTCCGCGACGCGATGCCGATCGCAACGCAGCAATCCGCGATCACTCGTCAAGCAACGACGAGTTTTTCTGGTGTCGAAAAGAAAAAACGGCTAGAAGCCGTCACTCCTTGGCTCCGTATTTTCCGCTGAGCACGCTTAGCTCCCAGCGATACCCGTCTGGATCATGAAACCACAAGCCCATGTTTTTCGAGCCCGGCGCCTCCGGACCGATTTCGTCACCCGGATCTTCAATATCGACGCGGAGCTTCTTCAAATGAGCGAGCGCCTTTCGCAGCGTCGTCATGTTGGGTAGGTGAAATGACATATGATCAATCGTTTCCGGCGACGGCTTTCCTTTAAACAACGCGATCGTGACGCTGTCGTTTCCCACCGCCACTCCATTTTCGAATTCGAATTCTTTCCGCAACCCCAAAGCGTGCTCGAACCACTTCGCCGTCTTTTTCGGGTCGCGCACAGCAAGGCCAAAGTGGCCGACTTCTCTAAGCGTAAATGGAACCTTCATTGGGGATGCGGAGTTTGGTGGCCCTATTACCGCCTGGAACGATTTCGAGAAATGAGCAGTTCCATGAACCGCAGGTTGAAATCCTCCAAGGCGTGACGCGGTGTGTTACCTAGACCGCTGGAGGCTCGTCGCAGCTTAGGCCCGACATAGGCAAGCCACACGTTGCCAACCACTCCAAGCTTGGGACGCAACTGTGCTGCCGGACTCCGTGGATCCATCTCTAGAAAATCTTCCACGTCGCCTTTTAGGGCTGGCGGCAGTTCTTCGATTTGGAGAGAGCGCACACTTAGAAAACGCACGCCTAAGGGTCTTGGATTGGCAAAACTATGCGAGGCGGATGCGAACAGTAAGCCAACGCTGGCGTTTCACAGAACGCCTACAATGATCGATCATATTATAGGGCGTCTGTGTCAGACGCCTCATGCTGCAGCGCGATTAGCTCCGGCCCCAAACCATCGCGACCGAAGTCGTTAGGCTACCGCCCATATTGAACGTAAGGAATCGCTTCGCGTTTTCGATCTGGCGCGCGCCGGCCTGTTCGGTCAACTGTTGATAGGCTTCGAACACCTGCCGAACACCAGTCGCGCCTACAGGATGACCGTCACCAATGAGACCGCCACCCGCGTTCACTGGGATTTGGAACGGCGCGTTGGATTTTTCTGGACGCACCTGCGGCAGCGTCGTCGCGCCGCTTTTCAGAAGGTCGACGCCCTTGCCAGGTTCGGCCAGTCCGAGGATCTCGTAGGCGACAATTTCTGTAATCGAAAAACAATCGTGAACATCGGCGCCATGAAGATCGCGCGGCGTCAGGTTCGCCATTCGGAAAGCTTTCTCCGCAGCTTTGCGTGCGATCGAAAACGTTGGCGCATCTTTTTTGTCGAGCGGCAGATAATCAGTCGTGTGACCGTAGCCAAACAGCCGGGCAGTTTTGTTTTTGTCACGACCGATTTTGTCGAGATATTTTCCAGAAACGAGGACAACTGATGCCGCGCCATCGGTGATCTGTGAACAATCCGAGACTTTAAGTGGCGGCGCTACGTGTGGATTCTTATCCGAAACTTGCGATGCATAATCGAGAGTGAGATCGGCGTCACGCATTTGCGCGAACGGATTCAGTTTCGCGTGGGCGTAATTTTTCCACGCCACAAGTGCCAGATCCGCTTCGGTAGCGCCGTATTTTTCGACGTACATCTGCGCGATGCGCCCGAACAACTTCGGGAACATAAAATCGCCGTACTCAGGCTTTTCATTGTGATAATCGGCAGCCGCACCGAGCACATCAGAACCATCTAGCGCTGACATGGTTTTCTGCTGTTCCGCGCCGACGACCAGCACAACATCATAAAACCCGCCGATGATCCATTCCGCGCCTAACAACACCGACAGCGCGCCTGACGCACAGGCCGCTTCGGTATGCATTGTGGGAATGCCGCGCAATTTCGGATCGATCTCGGGAATAAATGCACCGAGCTGCAATTGTTTCGTGAACTGGCCCGCATTGAAATTGCCAACCGCACCTGCCTGAATTTCGCCGGGATCGATCTTCGCATCATCGATCGCTTTTTTACCGGCCTCGACAATAACGTGCCGGATCGTTTTTCCTTCCTTCTTCAGATTGCGCTTAAAATCCGTGCGCCCGCCGCCGAGAATGTAAACAGACTCCATAAATTTCCTTGTCTAAGTTAAGTTGCCTTCTCCTGCCGATTCGTGTCGGCTTGGACATCCACAACCACTGATCAGAAGCCCGGGTAAAATGCACTCTAATCCTTGATCGGTGTAGATACTGACGCGAGATCGATTCGGCCAAACGTGAGCATGATCACGGGTCGGTACCCCAAACTCGCGTCCGTCAGCTACATGAATTGTAAATGGGACGAAGGGCCTCGAATCCAACCGTTCTCGCACGTCAACAATCACTCTGGAAATTTACTTAATTTCCTTTGGTTGTCATCCCGAGCAATCGAGGGCACCTCGCGTCATAACCTTGGCCTTACGATCGAACTAGTTCAGCCGCCAAAAGCATTCAAGCCCGTTAGATCGCGCCCGATAATCAAGGTGTGAATATCGTGTGTGCCTTCGTAGGTGAAGACGCTCTCCAGATTCATAAGGTGCCGAATCACCGAATATTGGTCCGTGATGCCTGCAGCGCCAAGAATGTCCCGCGCTTTGCGGGCACATTCCAGCGCCATCCAGACATTATTGCGTTTGGCCATCGAGATTTGCGCAGGTCGCGATGTGTCTGCTTCCATCATGCGAGTAAGACGGAGTGCCAATAACTGCGCCTTGGTGATTTCCTGCGCCATCCAGACAAGTTTCTGTTGCACGAGTTGGAAGCTGCCAATCGGGCGGCTGAATTGTTCGCGCGATTTCGCATAAGCCACAGCGGTTTCGTAGCAATCAATCGCCGCGCCAATGACGCCCCACGCGATACCTACACGCGCGTAGGATAAACATGATAACGGCGCACTGAGCCCGCGAGCGTTCGGCAGGCGGTTTTCCGCCGGAATCCGGCAATCTTCGAACCAACACTCTGACGTCCGTGACATTCGCAGGCTGAACTTCCCCTCGAGGTCGCGTGCGCGAAATCCAGGCGCGTCTTTTTCCACCACAAAACCGCCCACGTGGCCGTCGTCATCCTTCGCCCAAACAACTTTGACGTCAGCGATCGAAGCGTTGCCGATCCAGCATTTGCTGCCGTTCAAAATGTAATGATCGCCGTCGCGTGTGGCGTGCGTTTCCATTCCGCCGGGGTCTGAACCGTGTCCATGCTCCGTCAAAGCAAAGCAACCCACGCGCTCGCCCGAAACCAACCCGGGCAACCATCGCGCGTGTTGCTCTGGCGAGCCGAATGAATGGATGGCCTGAATTGCCAGCGCGCCCTGCACCGACGCCAGCGAACGCACGCCGGAGTCGGCGCGTTCCAGTTCCTGCATGATCAGGCCATACGCCGTGTAGCTTACGCCTGCGCATCCGTGCCCTTTGAGATATGGCGCATAAAAGCGCAGCCCGCCCATGCGCGGGATCAGATGGTTCGGAAATTTTGCGGCACGATGGCAGGGAACGACCTCTGACAAAACTTCTTTTTGCACAAACTGCGCTGCTCGATCGCGGATCGCGCGCTCTTCGTCGGTCAGAAGTTCTTCGATTTTGTAGTAATCGAGCGAATTCATATCGTGCGACGTGCCTAATGCGCGCCAGTCTAGCGGTACCGCCAGGCAAACACAACGAACGGCGCGATCCGTTGGAAAAGCCGCTCCACGATCTTTACGAAGCCAGGCGGTAGCATGATTGTGGCTGCTGTGGCTTTCACATTTCATCTTTCACTTTTGCCGAAGTTCCTTTGCGCGATTGTGGCGGCGCCCCTGCTATGCGTTGCGGCTGAAAACGCTGCTCATCAGCACGATCCAGAGGCCAGTCCTTCCGCCGGAGCATTTGATGCTCATGCTGCCGAGCGTTTCGCAAAACTGGCGCTGCAGTGCGTCCATAAGGAATACCCGAACAAGATCAGCCACGTTCTGAACAGCGACACCGATGTCGCGCCGCCACGCAAACTGACACCGGCTTTTTGCGGCTGTTACGATTGGCACTCGTCGGTGCACGGACACTGGCTGCTGGTACGGCTGTTGCGGACATTTCCAGATGCGCCATTCGCAAAAGGCGCGCGCGAAGCTTTAAACGAAAGTCTCACCGCGCAAAATCTGAAGACTGAAGCGACGTATCTACGAGCAGAGGGCCGCGCGAGTTTCGAACGGCCGTACGGATTAGCATGGCTATTGCAACTCTGCGCCGAGCTGCGCGAATGGGACGATCCGCAAGCGCGAGAAATGTTGGCAAACCTGAAGCCGCTTGAGGATGCAGCGGTTGAGCGATTGAGTACGTGGCTACCGAAACTCTCGCACCCAATTCGCATCGGTGAGCACAATCAAACCGCGTTCGCGCTTGCGCTGCTTCTCGATTGTGCACGCGTCAAAAATGATGAGCGCCTCGCTAAACTGGCCGCTGATTCAGCGCGAAAATTTTATCTCGCCGATAAGAATTGTCCGCTTGCATACGAGCCGTCGGGTGAAGATTTTCTTTCGCCCTGCCTCGCCGAAGCTGACGTCATGCGTCGCGTGTTGACGCGGACAGATTTCGCGAAATGGCTCGGCCAATTCCTGCCTCAAATTCCCAGAACTGCGACGGCGGATTGGTTGCAGGTCGCGATTTCACCGGATCCGAGCGATCCGAAGCTGGCGCATCTCGACGGATTAAATTTGAGTCGAGCGTGGATGCTGGAAGGTATTCTCTCTGCTCTTCCTGCTGATGATCCACGCCGTCCAGCGCTGACGACCGCTGCAGAAGCGCATCGACGCGCCGGGCTTGCAGCGGTGACCGGCGAACATTACGAGGGCGGCCATTGGCTCGGCAGCTTCGCGGTTTATCTCACGACGCAGCGCGGGATTGAGAAATGACGAGCGACCGTGTCGCGCGACGACGGCGCGTTTGTTACAGGTCGGCGGTCAGTTTTGATTCCAGGCGAGGCGCTCCGCCCGAAGGATTCCAAGCCCGTCGCTGCCAGAAATCTGCAAGATCATTTCGGCTGCCGCGAAAAATGTTGAGCTCTGCTTTTCTAATATTCGCAATGCCTATTGGGTACGAAGAACGCGGAAGGTTGCATTTACCGTCGCCGCAATATTGCCACATAGCCCAGTAATTCCACGGCGCCGTTGCACGCGGCTCTTTCGAATAATTTGCAACCCAGAGCCAGCAATTGGTGAGTGTTTGCTTCTGTGCAGGAGTTACTCGCGCACTATTCAAAACCTGCGCGAGATGGTATTCGCCCGAATAAATCCCGGGATATACACCAGTGCGTGAGCGAATGCGTTCGACAAAGGCCACGGCCTGGTCGGCGCGCATCGTTCCCCCGGGATAATGACCATTCTTTTCGAAATCGAGTACGAGCAGGACACCTGAGCTAGGTCGCAACGCGGGATTGGCTTGTGCCCAGGCACCCGAGACGACACTCAAAAAATGATCAGCCTGCCGAATTGGATCGCTTCCGTTGCCGTAGTGATATGCTCCCCAGAGAAGTCCCGCCTGTAGCGCGCCCATTTGGCGATCCAAGTATTTTGGGTCACGAACGAATGGCGGATACGTCGCTTCGTGAATTACACCCACGATGCCTTGACGTTTCATCGTGGCAAAATCCGGACGCATCATGTCGTAGTGAGAAAGATTCACCACGTTTGTTGCCGAAAAGGCGCCGGCCGGAATCAAAAACAGCAAAGCAGCGTTGCGGAAGATAGACGATTTCATCAGAGCCCAAATCGCGGCGAACATATCGAACAGATGTGGTTGAGTTTCAAGTGTAGCCTTGCATTTTCTAAAAATTTTGGGTCAAACGCCCGAACTCAACCGACTGTTGTCGTAGCATCTACGTCGGCCGTGTTATTCACGTTCCGAAAAAGTCGCCTGTCCTCTTTCGTCACAGACGTTTCCCGCAGTTTTCCAGACGTTACCAGTTGACGAACAATGTTCTGCAATGAGAAATCCTTGCCGGCGAGCGCAGTGCGACAATCAATCTCTGCTTCGCGCGGATACACGGCCGCCAGCGGCTCCGCACGATTGTGGATGTTTGCGATAACACCGCGGCCGGGCTCGATCGTATCGCAAATTGAGCGAAGGTAATTTTCGGTCATGAAAGGCATATCGATCGCGAGCGCAAGAAGATGGCTGGTGCGAATGTTCGCCAGCGAAGCGGCAATCCCGCTAAGCGGGCCGCGTGATGGGTGAACGTCCTCGATGAAATGCACATCGCGAGGCCGCCATGATGGATCCGTTCTTGCCGAAAGAAGAATTTGCGCTGGTCGCAGGCTGCGCAGAGTTGCCAGTTGAATCTGCCAGAGCGGTTTTCCGCGAAAAGGAAATGTGGCTTTGTCCGTGCCCATGCGACGCGATTCGCCGCCCGCAAAAAGCACCGCTGTAATGTCATTCTGAGCGGAGCGAAGCGGAGTCGAGGAATCCCGTCGCATCACCTCACAGTAATTTCACGGGATCCCTCGACTTCGGCTCGGGATGACAATTTCATCGAACGCAATTTCCCATCCGTCAGGATTTTCGCACGTAGACCGCCATGGCCTTTCAGAAATTCCTGGGCACCCGGCGCAAATACGCCGTCCATCCAATAGCATGGGCGGCACTCTTCCATTCCGAAAAAACGAACGCCTTGCACGGCGAACTCCTGCCCAATCAAGTCGTTCAGATCAACAGCCTGTGTGATCACGTTGCGTCGTGCCAGCGAAGGGGAGCAGGCCTGGAGTTGCATCTCACTGCAAAGCTCATCGAAAACTTCCAGTGAAAAGAAAGTGATCTGGCCTTTGTAATCGTTCTTAAAGTCGAAATATCGATCACCGCGAATCCCACGGCCAGCTATGCATTCTATTTCGGGCGTTTCAGTCATCGGATTCGTGTCCGGTTCGCGACCGTGATGGCCTACAAAATTGTGTCCCGTCGAAATGAACAGGTGACAAATTTCCATCGCAGCCATGCTACCATTGAGGCGTCTCAAATCACATGAAAGAAAGCGGCATCGGATCACAGAAGATCATCCGGCGAAAACGCGATGGTGAACTTGAGTACTTGCCCGACGACTTAACGATCGAGGAGCCGCTGGAAATCCGAATTGGTGACAGGCCCATCGCAACTACGATGCGCACCCCGGGTCACGATGAAGAACTCGCGGCAGGGTTCCTACTTTCCGAGGGTATCGTGGACGCTCGAGATCAGATCAAGAGCGTTTCAGTAACTGGCGACAACCGCGTCGATGTCGAACTGACAGCCGGCGTAAAATTGAACCTGGCTTGGACGAAACGATTCGGAACGATCTCCAGTAGTTGTGGTTTGTGCGGCAAAACAAGCATCGATGCGATCCGGCAAAATTTCGCTGCGGTAGGATCGACTGATATCCGCATTGATATTGAAACGCTGCTGTCGCTTCCCCAGACATTGCGCAACGCACAAAGCGATTTCGCGCGCACAGGCGGAATCCATGCCGCCGGCATTTTCGGTATCGATGGCGAATTGAAAATTGCGCGCGAGGATATTGGTCGCCACAACGCGGTGGATAAAGCAGTCGGGCGCGCTTTTCTCGACGAGCTGCTACCTTTGGAAGGACATCTTCTTCTGGTCAGTGGCCGCGCGTCGTTTGAGATCATACAAAAGGCACTCGCCGCCGTAATTCCAATCGTGGCAGCTGTGTCAGCGCCTTCAAGTCTTGCGGTTGAGCTCGCCCGCGACAGCAACCAGACGCTCATAGGTTTTTTGCGTCCGCCATCCTTCAACATTTACACGCACATCGAGCGCGTGATCCTTTCATAGCACAGCCATCCTGGCTGTGAGGCCGACGAGCGTCTCGCCTGTCGAATTGCTGTAGCAGGCGGGACGCCTGCTTGCCACACAGGCAAGATGCCTGTGCTACGCCTTTTGCGAGGCAAAAACCGCTTCAGGGTCCCGCCCGGAAACGTTTCCTGCCTCAGTCCAACCGAAACGACTAACGAGCGCGCCGACTAAAAACGATATCGCCGCCAACGGGACCACGCCGAACAATCGGAGCACAAGCGGGAACGGTCCGGTTAAGATGCCCCCGATCCGAATGAGCCAACCGGCACGATTTTCATGTATGGCCCGATCGGCGGCGCCATGTTTATCGAAAGTCAGCCAAATGAAGAGCACACTTTCGACGGCGGCCGCAAATAAGCCGATCGCGTTGAGCGGCGCGATCCGATGACCGAGCAATTCCAACAGCGCAGCAGCGGATCCCAATCCCGCCATTCCGAAATGAATCGGCAGCAGCTTGTGATGTAAAAACCAGACGGGTATCGCTGTCACGCCGAGCAGCACACCTGTGTACGTGGCCAACAACAGTCCGAACACCGCCGACCCGAAAATCAGAATTCCTGCGGCAACACCGAGAATTTGACTTGGGCCAGCGAACAGGTGGTGAAGCTCCATCGCGATCAAACCTGGAAAAACACACATTGCGAAAGCGACGAGGATCCACGCGCCCATCGACATGACGGACTGCGGTTTGAATACTCGAAGCATGTTGATGAAAAGCCGCGGCCGGCCCAGATCCAGAATCAGCAGAACTGGCGACAGCACCGATACAATCGCAGCGACCCACATTGCCGTGCGCGCAACATCGAAATTGTGAAACAGCAGCGCGGCCAGCGCGATCACCGCTGACATTCCGCCGAGACCTCCAATGAAGAAGTACACCGGAATTTCCCATGTCCACACGGGCGGTTTAACAACGGGTTGACCGTAGTAGCCCGGTCTACGCGGAATCGGCCCGCCGGAGACGTCGACACCGCTGCCGGTAACCGCACTCCTTTGCCATGCGTCATCCCGCAGCTGGTCGAGTCCAGATTCGTTAGGCATCGTTTCTCCGGGGAGCGCACGCTTGTAGCGTGCTGGTCGCGGCATTCTGCGGCGACGAACTTGGACTGCACCCGCATTTGTTCGCCGCTCTAATAACGGTCGATCTCTGCAACGAAGTTCGTGAAGGCAAAATGCCTTCACCAGCACGCAGAATGCGTGCGCTCCCCAGAGTTGTTGACCGTCCGCTCATAACAACGCGAACGCGCAGAGAGTGGCCACGAGTGCCCCGATCGCGGTGGCGAACGCGGCTGCCCAGGCTGACTTCAAATGAATTGTCGGAATCTGCGGCTGCGGCGGAAGACCGTATGCTTCTGGCCCGCCGAGAATCAGGAAAAACGCGTGAGCGCCGCGCACAGAAGTCTCGGTAGGATCGTAAAGTTGCGCGTCGGCGTAACCCTGTTCTCGCAGTTGGTGCACACGTTGCGTCGCGCGTGCGCGCAAATCGTCGAGCCGCCCGAACACGATCGATTCGGTCGGGCAAACTTTCGCGCACGCCGGTGTGAGGCCGCTCTTTTGGCGGTCGTAACAGAAGGTGCACTTGAATGCGCCCCCAGCATTGGGCAACGGTTGTGGCCGGCGATCGATCACCCCAAATGGGCAGGAGACAACGCAATATCCGCAGCCGTTGCAAACATCGTCCTGAACAAATACAGAACCGACTTCCGTTCGTATGATTGAGCCGGTCGGGCACGCCTCGAGGCAACCCGCTTCCTCGCAATGCTTGCAAACATCAGAAAGAAAGAGCCAGCGAAATGGATCGTCGTCGTTGCCTAACGAGTGAGAGCTGACGATTTGAGTTCCTTTTTGTCGATCTTGTTCAAGGAACAAAACGTGGCGCCAGGTCGATGCGCCGAGCCGGCCAGTATTATCATAAGAATTTCCCGACCAGGTGAAGCCGTCGTCAGGCACTTCGTTCCATTCTTTGCACGCTACCTCGCAAGCTTTGCAGCCGATGCAAACAGTCGGATCAGTGAAAAAGCCGACTGTGACGTTTTCCTGCACGTAATTGTGTCGGCGCTGGTTCGCGCTCTGAATTCCTTCGCCGATCATAAGGTAGCGCGAGCCTCTGGCTTGCAAGGCTGTTTAGGCGCAAGCGAGACGCATGCGCTACTTTTTATCGCGCTCACGGCGTTTTGCCTTCCTTGCCGTGACTACGAGAAAATTTTCCACCGGATGGCGCCCCAAGAGGCGGCTGTTCCGGGTGCAAATTCGCTGGCTGACCGTGCTGTGGCGCGTTCCGCTCGAGCCAATCAAGAAAGGCCGGCCCACGCGGCAAACGTCCGGGGACAATGTTGCAGAGAAGCGCCTTGCTTTCCATGATCGTGACGTTCGGCTCGCCAGAAATGGCAACCAAATTATTGGCCGCATTACCGCGCAACGGACCGGCTGCTCCGAAATGAAATGGAATTGCGACCTGATGAACGGTTTTGCCGTTGAGATTCATTGGTCGAATGCGGCGGCTAACGAGCGCCCGCGCTTCAATCGCGCCGCGCAAGCTGACAATGCAAACGTAATCGCCGTGGTCGATCTTGAGCTTCGCCGCCAATTCTGGCGACATTTCGACGAACATCTCCGGCTGCAATTCGGCAAGATGGCTCAGGAAACGTGACATCCCGCCGCCAGTGTGATGCTCGGTAAGCCGATAGGTAGTGAGAACGTACGGAAAACGTGGGTCGCCGGGCGGTGCGAAACGGTTTTCGTTGCGTGTGAACCAATTCACCACCGGGTTCGTATCGCGTGAATAGAACGGATTTCGCACCGGCGATTCCAGCGGTTCATAGTGCGTCGGGAATGGGCCATCCTGTAAACCTTTCGGAACGTACATCCACCCCAACCCGTCTTCGTGCAGGATGAATGGCGCGTCGCCGCGCTGTCCATCAAGACCAGTTTCGTCCCCGCTCGGCCGATAATCGGGAGCTTTAGTCGTCTTGAAATCAGGAACGTCAATGCCGGTCCATTTTTGCGATTCCCACCACACAAGTTTTTTGCGTTCGCTCCACGGCTCACCGTTTGGCTTCGCACTCGCCCGGTTGTAAATGATGCGGCGATCGCTCGGCCAACTGAAGCCCCAGCCGTGTCCAAGATAATCTTTCGATTGGCGCGCGTTCGCCTTGTTCACGCCGTCCCGATTGAAAACGCCGGAATAAATCCACGCGCCGCATGCGGTGGAGCCGTCAGCTTTCAATTCGTTGTAATCGGCGACCTGCGCACCATGATGTTGTTGCCCTTGTCGATCTTTCCCAAAGAGGACGCCTTCTGCATTTGATTGCGGTTCTGTTTTCCAGCCGTTGATCTCCGCGAGCACCGATTCCATTTTTGGCTCGCCCAATGCGTCTTGCGGATACCACCAATCAAGGGCGCGCAGCGGTTCGTCCATCGAATCATCGGAAGCCTTCGCTTTGGCGATTAATCGCAAAGCCAATTGATGAATGAACCACGCGTCGGACCGACAATCCCCCGGCGGTTCGACCGCTTTCTCGCGCCATTGCAACAGACGCTGAGTGTTTGTGAAGGCTCCTTCTTTTTCTGCGTGTCCGGCCGCGGGGAAGAAAAAGACTTCCGTGTCAATCTCTTCCGTTTTCAATTCGCCGCGCTCAATTTCAGCCGAGTCCCGCCAAAATCTGGCCGGCTCGGTTTCGACCAATTCGCGAATGACAAACCATTTCAGTTTCGCCATCGACCGTCGTTGCACTCGCGTGTTCGGAGCGCCGACAGCCGAGTTCTGTCCAATCAGGAACATCCCTTCCATTTTTCCGTCCGCCATGTCGTAGAGATATTCAAAAAAGGAATGGTCGGCGGTGATTTTCGGTAGCCAATTGTAACCAAAATCGTTTTCCGCAGTCGCCTGTTTTCCGTAATAAGCCTTTAACAAGCTGATGAAATATGCCGGCGTGTTCGACCACAGCCCAGTCTTTGACGTGTGCGCATCGAGATATTTCTGCAGGGTCTCCTCATCTCCGGCGTGCGGCATCGCCAGATATCCAGGTAGAATGTCGTAGAGCGTCGGGATATCGGTGGACCCCTGAATCGAAGCGTGGCCGCGAAGCGCGAGAATGCCGCCGCCAGGTCGTCCGATATTTCCAAGCAGAAGTTGCAAGATCGACGCGGTGCGAATGATCTGCACGCCTTTGGAATGCTGCGTCCACCCAACGGCATAACAGATGGCCGCTGTTTTATCCGGGCCGGATGCGGCAATAAGCGTGTCTGCGACTTTGTGGAAGAGTACCGGCGGAATCCCGCACACTTCTTCAACCATCTCCGGCGTGTAACGCGCAAAATGCCGTTTCAGTTTTTGGAAAACGCATTGTGGATCTTGCAGACTGAGATCGCGTTCGGGATGGCTCAGTCCTTCTCCTTTGTATTTCCAGCTTTCCATCTCATACGCGCGGCGGTTCTCGTCCCAGCCGGAGAAATAACCGTCTGCGTTATCTTCGGGATCACCGTAATCATCGCGCAAAATGCAGGACGCATTTGTGTAATGCACCACGTAGTCGCGAAAGAAGAGTTCGTTCTCGACGACGTGGCGAATAATTCCGCCGAGAAACGTAATGTCGCTGCCGGCGCGAATCGGCACCCAGATATCGGCCAGCGCGCTGGTGCGCGAGAAGCGTGGATCGACATGGATGATCGTGGCGCCCTGCTCCTTCGCTTTCATCACCCAGCGAAAACCGACCGGGTGCGCTTCGGCCATCGAGGAACCTTCGATCAGAATGCAATCTGCGTTCGCCAGATCTTGTTGCGCGGTTGTAGCTCCGCCCCGACCGAAGGAGGTGCCCAGACCGGGCACCGTGCTGCTATGTCATATGCGGGCCTGGTTGGACACACAAACCATGCCCAGGCCTCCAGTGAAAAGCTTCTTTATGAGATAATTTTCTTCGTTATCCAGCGTCGCGCCGCCGAGATGACATATCGCCGCCGTGTGGTTGATCGAAACACCATCTTGCTCGTGCACAAACGTGCGCTTGCGCGATTCCCACACGCGCTCGGCAACCATGTCCATGGCGCGCTCGAGCGACATCTCGCTCCACTCTTTCGAGCGCGGTGCACGGTATTTCATTTTGGTTTCGCGCCGCGAATGGGTTAGCAATTGATATGACGCGGCACCTTTCGGACAAAGGTTGCCCTGGCTAATCGGCGATTCCGGGTCGCCTTCGATTGAAATTAGTTTTCCGTCTTTGTGATAAATCAATTGGCCGCAGCCAACACCACAGTAGGGACAAATGGATCGCGCGACGTTCGCGCCATCGATGCGCGCGTGCATCGCGCGCGTTTTTTCCGACATCGATTCAAGGCCAGTGCCGTCCTTGCGTTTGCGAATCTGCCGCATCAACGGCCATTTGGAAAAGAAGGAGGACATCAAGAAGTGATCGTGCGGGTAATTACGGTTGGATGTTCGATAGGGGGCGACTGAATTTCACCTGGCGTCCGCTACATACTGATATCAACACGCAAAAAGAGACATCAAGACGGAAACCCGTTAATCGTGTTGTGCATTGATTTCGAAACTGCAATGAACATCCTGTAGTCAGAGGTGCGCGATCTAATTTGATTGGAAAAGAGGCCCGCAACATAATCGAACTTCTTTGGGTAGCCGTTCGTCTCCGCGCGCGGTGCTTCGGTCCGGCGTCCTCCGTCTCGTAAGCGCCATCCGGCAGAGCCAGCATGTGCGATAAATACAGAATTACACGCCGACGGTTTGCGTTATGGACGATACGCTCCAACTCGGATTTCCGCTGTGGGTCCGATTGACCCACTTCTTCAACTTTCTCTTCATCACGTTACTCATTCGCAGCGGAATCGAGATCATCGGTGCGCATCCGAAGTTTTATTGGCGCGACGACTCTTTGCCAGGAAGCGAATGGTTCCGCTTCACGAAAAAACGACTGCCAAAGGTCCAGCTCTGGACAGCAGAGGATGAAATTGAGCCGATGCCTCGATGGATCGCTTTGCCGGGAGAGAACAATCTTGGCCTGGGTCGTCATTGGCACTTCTGGGCCGTGAACGGCTGGCTGCTGGCTGGTTTGATTTACGTCGTCCTGCTCCTGGCGACACCTCAGTGGCGTCGCCTTCTGCCAACGTCGTGGGACGTCTTCCCGGCGGCGTGGCAGGCTATGGTGGCCTACTTTTGTTTTCGACTGCCTGCTGAGGGAAATCCGTTCAATGCGATTCAACAACTCACCTACTGTTTTATTATTTTCATCCTGTCGCCGCTTCAAATTGTTACAGGAATGATGATGTCGCCGGCGCTGGGTGCGCGGTTCCCCTGGTTTCCCAGAATGTTAGGCGGCCGGCAAGCGGCACGAAGTCTCCACTTCATCGGACTGATCGTCTTTAGTGGTTTCATCCTCGTTCATGTCAGCTTGGTGTTTGCACATGGTTTTGCCCGTGAAATGACGAAAATCGTTCTCGGAGACGAAGCCTCCTCTTACGAGCTCGCCACGATCATCGGCCTATCAGCAATTGCTGCCGTGATCGTCTTCCATATTTGGGGAACGAGGCATTCTTTGGTCTCGCCCTCGCAAGCAAAGCGCTTGCTGGAAATCGGCATTGATCCCTTACGGCGGCTTGTTTTTCGTCCTTGGGAATCGCGGCAAGAGTATCTGCGCGTTTCTGGATATGCGCGCATCAATGGAAAACCGCCTCGCAACGAAGTGTATGAACGCCTGGCAGCGGGCGATTTCGCGGACTGGCGGCTCGAAGTAGGCGGTTTGGTAGAAAGAAATTTAAGTCTCTCGCTCAATGATCTGCATCAAATGCGGCGCCAGACACAAACCACGTTGCACTGCTGCATCCAAGGCTGGAGCTACTTTGCGCAGTGGGCGGGCGTTCCGGTTTCCTCGATTATGGACATGTGCGAGCCGCTGCCGAATGCGCGCTTTCTCGTTTTCCACTCTTTGGATGAGAAATGGGAGAGATCGGGTCACGGTTATTACTACGAAGTAATCGATTTGGAACTCGGGATCCAGCCGCAGACCATTCTCGCAGATGAAATGAACGGCCGACCGCTACCGATCCCTCACGGAGCGCCGCTGCGCTTGCGTGTGGAGAATCAACTGGGGTACAAAATGGCCAAATGGATTAACCGCATCGAGGTCGTGAGCAGCTTTAAGCACATCGGCGAGGGACAGGGCGGTTGGCGCGATGATTTGCTGCATTATTATCCGCTGAATGCCGGGCTTTGAGCAACGCAAGTTGTCGGTTTAGTGCAAGAGGCTTGCGGCCGCGACACCGTCACTGCCGGTTACTGAACTGGATCCGTGAGCCTTGGTGAAGAGCAGGATTCGGTCATGAATTTAAAACCCGCGAGCGGATTTGTTTCGGGACCGACGTTTTTCGCAAGCGCCAGTACCTGAAAAGCGCGACCCAGCATTTCCGGATGAAGCAGCGTTTGCAATTCACGACTAGCCTTGCGCGAATCCGGCAGAGGCGCTTGAGCCGAACCGCCGAATTCGGAAATGATTCCTGTGAGGAAGTGATGTTGATCGGTGAACCCAGCGACCTGCAACCCATTTGCTTCCGCACGCTCGACAATACTTCGCCAATCTACAGACATGGTTATGTCCGCTTCTCCGATTAACTCGAACGGCGAGTCAAGATTTTGATGTTGGGCGCGGACTCGAATGCTTCTCTCACAATCTTGGTCCAAAGACCCGTAGTCGATGGTCACCACATAACCAAGCTGCAAGTTCGCCGAGATCTCGTCGATGCAATCGAGCGCAGATTGATTAAAGATCGTTTGATCAACCTGCCGCTCGACCAATACAAACTTCTCGTTGTCCAGGTCTACCAATTTTTCCGTTCCATGATTGATGAAGCGCACTGGCATTGCATCCAGCAATTCGTTGGAAAAATGAATTCCCATGAATGGCTCCGGCCAGTCTGGCCATTTAACCTTATCGCCAAACACCTCAAGCCTCCGGCGTTGTTGTTCTTTTAAAATCGGAAATGGCTCAAGTATCCGGTAGTGCAATGCGTCGAAGAATTCCGGCAGGCGTTTCTGCGCGAACTCTAGAACGTCCAGCGCGAACTGGCCGTCGTGCGCTCCCTGCTCGACAATGACGAAATTATTCAGCCTGCCGAGGCGCTCCCAAATTTCGCAGAACTGAGCGGTCAACAATTGCCCAAATAGCGGGCCGACGCTCACGTTAGTGAAATAATCCCCTTTGCGGCCTATCGCGCAGCGACCTGACGAATAATAACCGTGCTCGGGATGATAGAGAGCCTGCTGCATGAACCAGGCAAAGGATTGCGGACCTTGTGCGCGGATCGTTTCACGGATCGATTCCACCAGCGGGGTGTTCAATTGGAGAACGTCGAACGCGCAGCGATCAACGTCCAATTCCGCAACGTCCAATATTCACTTGCGCTCCCGCTTGGAAACTGAACGTTGAGGCTTAGGCGCTTGGCGCCTAGTTTCTACAGAGTCGTTTGCCTGCTTGAAACCGACCAAAACATACCTCAAACCGCCGCCGGGCTATCGCTTTCGGCGGCCGTGGTACTTCCGGCCATGGTTTTATGTGCCCGTCGCGGTCATGGCGGTGATCGCGCTGTTTATGACAGTTTTCTTTTCCAGCATCGTTGTCGATTTGCAAGCGCAGGCCAACTCTTTCGACTTGAGCAAGCTGGAGCAAATGGAATCGGCCAGTGTGATTCTGGACCGCAATGGGAAGATATTTGGGCAAATCTACGTCGAGAACCGCGAGACAGTGCCTTACGAGAAATTGGCTCCTGATCTCATCAACGCGGTCATTGCAGTTGAGGACGCAAAGTTTTATGAGCATCACGGCTACGATTTGTTCGGGATCATTCGTGCAGCGCTCAAAAATCTGACAGCCGGCCATGTTCGCCAGGGCGCCAGCACCATTACACAACAGCTGGCGCGCAACAGTTTCTCGCTGAAAGAAAGAACATATCGCCGGAAGCTGCTGGAGATTTTTCTCGCCAAGCGCATCGAAGACAATTTCAGCAAACAAAAAATCCTCGAGCTGTATCTGAACCGGATTTATTTCGGTGGCGGCATGTACGGAGCCGAAGCGGCCGCGCGCGGGTATTTTGGAAAGTCCGCGCGCGACATGACTCTGGCGGAGTGCGCGACGCTCGCAGGCCTGATCAAAAGTCCAAATCGCTTATCCCCATGGTCTGACCGGACCAGTTCGCGCGAGACACGCGACTTCGCCCTTGATCGAATGCGCGACAATGGATTCATCACCCATGAACAATGCGTCACGGCGCGCGCCGAAAAGATCGCGGTGGGCAGCCGGCAAAACGCTCAGGGCCAGACTTACGCGGTCGATTACATCCGCCAGCAAGTGATTGCAGCCGTAGGATGGGATCGCGCAATCAACGAAGGCTATCGCATTCACACGACAATCGACGTCGATCTTCAGCGCGTCGCCGAGGACTCATTAAAGGCCCACTTGGAGCAGGTCGAAAAACACCCGGACTACAAACATCAGACGTACGTCGAATACGCAGCGTCATTTCGAAAGGCTAAATCAAGCGGTAAAATGGCTGAGCAACCTGCGCCCGAATACTTGCAAGGCGCGGCCATCGGCCTGGATAATGCCAGCGGCGACATCCTTGTACTGGTCGGCGGGCGTGATTTCGAACACAACCAGTTTAATCGCGCGTTGCAGGCCCGGCGGCCCGCGGGCACGGCAATGTTACCGTTTGTTTACGCCACGGCGTTCGAACGAGGAATGTATCCGGGTTCAATAGTTGAAGATTCGCCGCTCGATAATCGCGCGGTGATGATTGGAGGCACCACCGGAATTCTCGGGGAATGGGGACCCGAGAATGCCGACAACCAGTATGAGGGTCGAATGACCGCCAGGCAGGCCCTGGTGAAATCGAAAAATGGCGCAACCGTCCGCATCGGCATGGATGCCGGAATCGAGGCGGTGCTACAACTTTGTTCCTCGGCAGGTATTCGTTCTCAGCTTCGCCCTTATCCAGCGACATTTCTCGGCAGTAGCGAACTTACGCTGGCCGAGCTGGCGATGGGATACACCATTTTTCCGAACGGCGGGTGGCGACCGAGTACGCCGCATATTCTGGAGCGTATCGAGGAAAAAGACGGAACAGTGGTGTGGAATGGGAAGCAGCAAAGCATCCGCAAGATCGTGACCAAACCCGAAACCGCGTACGAAGTGCATTCGTGTCTGGTAGATGCTCTTCAATCCGGAACAGGAAAAGCCGCTTACACGCAATTTGGTTTAAAGAAATTCGCGGCTGCCGGAAAAACCGGAACCGCGTACGATTTTACGGATGCGCTCTTTGCCGGATACGATTCCAGTTTCACCTGCGCCGTGTGGGCCGGCTTCGATAAGCCGCAGAAAATTTATCGGGGCGCGTTCGGACGCGAGCTGGCGCTGCCGATCTGGGTCGACATCATGAATGCCGCCGCCCAGAGTAATCCGCCGCGAGAGATTAAACGGCCGTCCAGTCTGACACAGATCGAGATTTGTTCGCGATCCGGACAACTGGCTACAGACAAATGCTACGACGCAGTGAAGTCCGCGAACGGCGATACAGTCCAACGTCGTAGCACTTACATGGAGATTGCGACACAGGCGCAAGCACCGACGGAGCTTTGCAACATTCACGGTGAACCGCGGGCCCGTCTCGCTCGGGAATTTGGTACAAGCGATTTACCGCGAGCTGAGCTGGCTGTGAACCTGCGTGAAGTCATGCCGGTCGCCATTAAAAGTCCCACGCTCATAGCTGACCGCGACCCGTATGATTCACTCAAGGCAACAGCGATACCGGACGCACCGCCGCAGGCGGCTGCGGAAACCGCCGACACTCAGAAGACGGACAATGCAACTGACCCGAATGACGTGAAGGCCGCCAGCAACAACGCGAGCCTAACGACACAATCCGCTCCAGAGATTCGAAAGGCCGTGCCAGTCCAAACGATTCGGAAAGCGATCCCGGTCCAACCGCAGGAACGGCAACCATCAGAGATTCGCCGTGCGGTACCGGTGAAACCGCTAGATCAAGAAGCCACGCAACGCACGCTATTGCGATCTGCGGTGCAGCCGCCCGGCGACCTCCACGAGTAAACCCGCATTCTTACTTAGGCTGTCATGTCGAGCGAAGTCGAGACATCCGGCGAAGACACCTGAGGGTTGTGCCACGGGATGGAAACCCTGGCCTCGCGGACTTCGTCCGCTACGTTGCAGCCTCGACTGCGCTCGGAATGACCACTATGAGATGTCTGGTAGTTCAGTAAGCAATGACCTCTCAACACGCCGAGAACTTTCAACTAACGGTTCTCAATCCCGGAGGACGGGATCCCGAACAGCATTTTCAGCCTTTGCCTGCACCTGACGAAGGTGCGCATTCGCCGATCAATTTTCATGCTTTCGCGGCGTGTACATTCGGCGCGTTTCATCGCGATACGCGCCGCGCCACCGGCGAAAGAACACCTGTGCTCCTTCTTTTGCGCAGTGATTTTCGCGCGTCAGAGCGGGCGTTAATTCATTTACAAAAACAACGTCGCACTGTCGCAGTTTCATTGAAGGAAACCGGGCTGCACCAAGTCGCGCAACAGTTGCGCGACCCAGCGAAATTATCGCGCTTCGTAAAAATTGTGGTGCAAGCCGATGCCTGTATCGCCACAACGCCCGAGGCCGCGGACATCTATCAGCGCATTCGCTCCAAACACGATCCCGCGACAGTGGCGTTCATCGCGACCCCCTATCCTATCGAAGATCAACGATGGGATTTTTCCGTGCCGCGCGACGAGCAGTCCGGCATTTTCATTGGCACACGCGAATGGGACGTGCCATCACGCAATCATTTCGCCGCGCTTTTAGTCGCACGGCAGTTGTGCCAAGCGACGGATGAACCGGTCACAGTCGTTAACCTCGATGGCCACAAAGGGCGGCGCTTGTTAGGCGCACTCAACTTTCCCGACGGAAAACTCCGCGTAATCGAGACATGGAAGAGTTACCCCGAATATCTTCGCAATGTAGCGCAGCATAAGATCGTGCTGCAACTCGATAGCAGCCATGTACCGGGCCAGGTTGCCGGGGACGCTTTGCTCTGCCGAATCCCGTGCGTCGGAGGCGATGGCGCAATCGAACGAATTGCGTTTGTCCGAACGTGCGGCGAAGGCCGAACGATTAACGAACTCGCTTCAATGGCCTTGGAGCTATTGAAGAATCCTCAGTTACGCCACGCAGTTGTCGCCGAATCGCAGCAGTGCGCGCGAGAGCGGCTGTCATTTGAGGCGGTGCGCACGCCGTTAGCAAGGTTCTACGCTAACGTCCAAGGCAGAACGGCTTTTGAGTCGTAGAACGCCAGGCACTCACCGCGCCGAACGCCTCTGGCGGAAATCAAAAAACGATCTCAAAAAGCTTAATGCCCTTCCATTTGCCGGGGTAATCGCGATCGCCCACATTTAGCGTCGGGTTACTAGGTACGCCAGGAGCGAACGATGTGTTCTCCACCCAGATTCCGTAGCGGGCCGGCGCCCACGGATTGAGCATTTGAAGCGGGTTACGACCTCGACCAAAAGCTTTCGGAAGTGCTCCCTCAACTCTTGGCCGTTCGGAGACCGGCGGCGGCGTCTCCATCGCGCGCACCGGTTTTTGCGGGCCGAGCGGTGCTCTGAATTCTTGCGCCGAAACCGTCGTAACCACTGCGGCGAGGATTGCGATCATCAATGTCTTCATGTTTCCCTTTCGTTCGAGGCGTATGAACATGTTGCCCATAACCACGCCCGCACACAATATATCTTTCGATGGATTCTCTTAAAAAGGCTGCACGCGTCCTCGATTTAGAAATTTTTGAACTTCAGCGGCTTCGGAACCGGCTGGATGAAAATTTCTCGCGCGCCATTGAGGTGATCAAGGAAACAGTCGATTCCCGAGGGAAAGTCGTGGTCGTGGGCGTCGGTAAATCCGGGCACATTGGCGCGAAGATTGCCTCTACTCTCACGAGCACCGGTTCGCCCGCGGTGGTGCTGGATTCGTCTAATGCACTCCATGGCGATCTGGGCATGATCGCCGACGGCGACGTGGTTCTTGCGTTAAGCGCGAGTGGCGAGACGGAAGAAATGCTCCGGATTTTGCCGGCGATCACGCGATTTCAGGTCAGGATTATCGCCATGTGCGGCGATCCAAAATCGACGCTCGCGCGAAACGCGCATGTCTGTCTCGATGTAAATGTCGAACAGGAAGCTTGTCCGCTGAACCTCGCTCCCACGTCGAGCACGACGGTGATGCTGGCTCTGGGCGACGCATTGGCGATGGTGCTCTTGGAGGCGCGCGGATTTAACAAGGAAGACTTCGCTAAATTTCATCCCGGCGGCATGATCGGCCGCAGCATGTTGATGCGCGTTCATCAAGTCATGCGGCCGCATGATGCGATGGCGATTGTGGCGAGCGACACGCCGATACGCGACGTGCTCAGGGCGATGACCAGTGTGCGCGCTGGCGCTGCCGTTGTCACCGGCGACGAAGACCAATTGCTTGGCATATTTACCCACGGAGATTTCGTGCGGCATTTTCAATCTGATTCCCGCATTGGCGAACGATTGGTGGCAGACCTGATGACGCTGAATCCAGTTACGGTGCACAAAGAAAAGCTGGCAGTAGAAGTTCTGAACCTGCTGGAGCGTCATCGGATCGATGACCTGGTCGTGATCGATGACGACAATGTCCCCGTAGGCATTGTCGATTCGCAGGATCTGACGCGGTTAAAACTATTGTAACGCACTGCGGCAACGGCCTGGGTAGCGCACGCGTCACGCGTGCTGGCGAGCGCGTCCCGCGCTCGCGAACTTTTCTAACGCGGCGCTACGCCTGGATGCGGTAATCCAAAGAAAGCCTGTTTCGGCAGGATGCCGAAACCAACACGCCAGAGACGTGCGCTACCCCGGAAATTTGCGTTCACAGCGAGTGCATGTAAACTCCGCGCTCTCCCGCTGAAGCAGGTAACGCTTCAACGTTTTAACCGTGTAATTTTGTAACCGATCACCTCTCAATTCATGCCCGCTGCTAACGATTTACGCAAAGGAATGGCCATCAAATACAATGGCAATCCGGCCATTGTGCTTGAGGTCCATCATCGCACGCCGGGCAATTTGCGCGCGTTCGTGCAGGCCATCATTCGTTACATCAACACCGGCAAAAGCGCCGACGTCCGCTTTGGTTCCACTGACAAGGTCGAGCTGGTCGATATCGAACGAAAACAACTGGAATTTTCTTACAAGGATCGCAACGGCTATCATTTCATGGATCCTGACACGTATGACACGGTTACGCTGACCGAAAATCTGGTCGGTGGCGCCAGTGATTACCTCGTAGAGAATCTTTCGGTGCAGGTCCTTTATGCGGAAGGCAAGGCTGTCGAAGTGGAACTGCCGGCTTCCGTAAGTCTGAAGGTCGTCGAATCAGCGGAAGGTCTGCGCGGCGATACTGCCAGTAACGTCACCAAGCCCGCAAAGCTGGAAACTGGCAAGACGATTAACGTGCCGCTTTTCATCAAGGAAGGCGAGGCGATCAAAATCGACACTCGCACAGGGGCGTACATGGGCCGCGCGTAACGCGGTCATTTCTGGGGAGCACAGGCCGCTGGCGTGTAGTTTCCGGCAACTTGTCGGAAACATGGATATAATTGTTGTTTGCGGCTGGCCTGTTTGCCTGCCGGCAGGCTGCCGAGATGAACACGTCAGCGGCTTGTGCTCCTCAGAACTTTTAAATTTCGCTTTTCCAAAATGACCGCATTCCGCGTAATCTGCGGCAAGTTTGGCTGTAACGAGTCGTAGATCGAAAAAGAATGGCGGCGCGCCGAATTCGAAGCGCGGCGGAAAAGTCATTCGCAGCGTTGCGCGCACACCATCGAGAGACTTTATCGCGGAATCCGAGCCGCTCACTGTTCCTACAAAGTGGGTGAAATTTATCTTTGCGATTTTTCTGCTGCCGATCTGTGGGGTTTTGACGCAGACATTTTTCACGTCGTTCGCGCGCGCAACGGTGACGCAACGGTTGTGGACAGGCGAGGAGTTCTGGTTCTTTTCGTTAGGCGCGGTGCTGTGGCTAATAGCTTTCTTCGGTCTGCCACGCCCAATGTTGATTTACGTGTTCGGGCACGAGCTAACCCACGCGCTCTGGGTGTGGTTGATGGGTGGCCGTGTGAGTCAGTTCCGTGTCGGTGCCGAGGGCGGACACGTGGTGACCACCAAAGCGAATTTCTGGATCGCGCTGGCGCCGTATTTCTTCCCGATCTACAGCATTCTGACGATCGCGATTTACGGCGGCCTCAGCCTTTTTCTCAACGTGCAGCCGTATGGGCGGCTTCTTTACGCCG
>JBJMXF010000109.1:0-23532 GCA_045809725.1 Candidatus Udaeobacter sp.
TCGGAACGATAAACTGATGAAAATGAAAATTTCGCTCGGGTCAGATCACGCCGGCTTTCGTTACAAGGAGACGGTAAAAGAATTGCTCAGCTCGCTCGGGCACGAGGTGAATGACTTCGGCACGTTCAGCGAAGAACCGGTGGATTATCCGCTCTTCATTCGTCCTGCGGCAGAAGCAGTAGCGCGCGGCGAATGCGACCGCGGCATTGTTTTCGGTGGTTCAGGCAATGGCGAAGCGATGGTAGCAAACAAAGTGCACGGTGTGCGTTGCGCGCTTTGCTGGAACGAAGAATCAGCACAGCTCTCGCGGCATCACAACGACGCGAACGTGCTCTCGATGGGCGAACGTCTGATTCCTGAAGAGTTGGCCGTAAAAATTGTGCAGATTTGGCTTGAGACCGCTTTCGATGGCGGCCGGCACGAACGACGTGTCGCGATGTTAGACGCAATGTGAGAAAGAATGACGAAATCAGAATGACGAAGCTCGACGGAATGACGAATGACTCAATGAGCGACGGCCGCGCGCTCCTTTCGCGTCATTCGAGCTTCGTGCTTCCTTCATCATTCGACATTCGTGCTTCGTCATTTTCATCAGTTTAGAGCAATCGATCCGCGCAAACCGCTACGAAGAATACTGCGCTTACAAACGCGTTGCTTTGGAAAAACGCCCGATTGATTCCCGCCAAATCGCGTTTTTCGGTTCTATGCTCGTAAACAAGCGCCGCGGCAATCAGAGGCATCGACCAAAAATAAAGCGCGCTGAGATTAGCCACGTATCCAAAAGCGATAAGCGCCACAAACGTGAGCAGATGTAATAGCTGTGCGAGACGCAAACTGCGCGTGATTCCGAGTTTCACCACCAACGATCGAATCCCTTCGCGTCGGTCAAAATCATAGTCCTGCGTGGCATAGATCAGATCGAATCCCGCCACCCAGCAGACCACGCCAGCCCCGAGTACAACAGGCGCAATATCAATGTGTCCCGTCTGCGCGATCCAGGCGCCGACCGGAGCAATGGCGAGTGCCAGCCCTAGAAAAAAATGCGTGGCGCTGGTGAACCGTTTCGTGACCGAATAGAAAAAAATCAACGCTAGCGCCACGGGCGCTAGAATGAAGGTCAGCCGGTTAATTGCTGACGCCGCCACTAGAAACGCCGCAGAAGCGAGAATCAGCAAAACAACGGCCGACAATTTTGATACGAGCAAGTGCCGCGACGCCGTACGCGGATTTCGTTGGTCAAGCGACCAATCAACGATGCGATTGAAAAGCATGGCTGCCGTGCGTGCGCATACCATGCAGACGATCACCAGCAACAGAGTTCTGAGCGATGGCCAGCCGTTCGCTGCAACGACGAGCGCAGCAAGCGCAAATGGAAGTGCGAAAATCGTATGAGAGAAACGAATCAACCGAAGAAATCGGCGAATCCACCCGGTCCCAAATGATTTCATGTTTTCACAGCGATTTTTAAGTCAGACGGACACACGCGACTTGCGCACTCTCATCGGCAGATTTCGCTTACGTCGACCTCGTGCAAGCCGAGGAATGCTTATTCCCCTGCGTGATGGGGCTCGTGTGTTTTCGGTTCGGCCGGCTCTTCGGCGGGTTTTTGTTCAGCCTCCAGCCATTCGGTGTGGAAGACGCCCGGTTTATCGATGCGCTCGTAGGTATGCGCACCAAAGAAATCGCGTTGCGCTTGCAGGAGATTCGCTGGAAGCCGAGCGGAGCGATAACTGTCGTAATACGCCAGCGATGCAGAAAACGCGGGGACCGGTATCCCGAACTTGATCGCTGTCGAAACAACGAGCCGCCATTTCGGCTGCGCTCTTTTGATGGCCCTGGTGAAATAGCGATCGAGGAGAAGATTGTGCAGCGCTGGGTTACGCTTATATGCCTCAACGATTCGATTGAGAAATTTGGCGCGAATGATACAACCGCCTCGCCAAATCGTGGCGATGTCGCTGAGGTTCAAGTTCCATTTGTACGCCGTGCTTCCGGAGCGAAGAAGCTCCATTCCCTGTGCGTACGAAATAATTTTGGACGCATAAAGCGCGTCCCGCACCGCGTCGACGAAACGATCGCGATTGCCTTTGAACGTCCGAGCTCTCGGTTGCGGCAAAATTTCGGACGCCGAAACGCGTTCTTCTTTTCGCGACGAAATCACGCGGGCTTCGACTGCGGCGTTAATTGTGGAAATGACCACATATTGATTGATGGCGGCTTGGAGCGTCCAAATGCCGGTTCCTTTTTGGCCCGCTTTGTCAAGAATCACATCCACTAGCGGCTTACCGGTGTCGGGATCGATTTTCCGAAAAATCTGCGATGTAATTTCGATCAAATAACTCTCGAGCTCGCCTTTGTTCCACTCTGCAAAAGTGTCTGCGAGCTGCGTCGCATCCATTCCAAGGATGTCCTTCAGAATTGCATACGCTTCACAAATCAGTTGGATATCGCCGTACTCGATACCGTTGTGCACCATCTTCACGTAATGACCAGCGCCGTCGGGTCCCATGTATCGACAGCACGGTTCGCCATCAATTTGCGCAGCGATCTTGCGGAAAATTGGCGCGATGATTTCCCACGACTCGCGTGAGCCGCCCGGCATGAGCGACGGCCCCTTGAGCGCGCCTTCTTCGCCGCCCGAGACGCCCATACCTACGAAATGAATTCCTGTGCTCTCTAATTCTCGCTCGCGTCGTTGAGTATCGGTGAACAGAGAATTTCCGCCGTCGATGATGACGTCGCCCTTCTCGAGCAGCGGCGCCAGTTGTCCGATTACCGAATCGACAGGCGGACCCGCTTTTACCATCATCATAGCGATACGGGGTTTTTTGAGCGCCCCGACAAATTCCTCCAGTGTGCGGGTAGGCTGAATGTTTTTTTCCTTGCCGCGTTCAGCGACAAATTTTTCCGTAACCTCAGCCGTGCGATTGAACACTGCGACCGAAAAACCTTTGGATTCCATATTGAGGACGAGATTTTCGCCCATGACACCGAGGCCGATCAGGCCGATATCACATTGATTCGTATTCATTTTTGGATCTCCTTTTGTGGCTGCTCAACGCAGAAGGAGTCACTGTAGCGAGCAGTTTAAGCGCATGGCAAATGTCGTTTGTGAAATTTCAGTGACACAGGAGGCGATTGCGGCGCGGTTGAGCGACGTCCCCGGCGCAGGCGCGGTTCTTGATTTTTGGGGCGTAGTCCGACTAGTTGAGGATGAGCACGAGATCGATGGAATCGATTATGAGGCGCATCGGGAAATGGCCGAGCATCAATTGAAACGAATCGCCGAACAAGCCGCAGAGCGATTTGGATTGAAGCGCGTTATCATTCATCACCGAATTGGATTTATCAGAGTTGGAGAACCATCTCTTTTTCTGAGGGTAGCGAGTCCGCATCGGAGCGAATCCTTTCGGGCAAGTCAATGGATCGTAGATGAGTTGAAGAAGAAGGTGCCCATTTGGAAACGACCTCGCTTTAAACCCGAGAGTTATCGCCACACCTCGCGCAGCGAGGCGGCTACCGTATGAATTGGGCGAATCGACTGACTCTGAGCCGGCTCGCGTTGACGGTGCTGTTTGTTTTGTTGCTCAGCTCGTCCTGGCATTACGCGCGTACCGCTGCGCTCGTAATTTTTTTGATCGCCGGTCTCACTGATTTCATCGACGGCGAGATCGCACGGCGTTACGGAGTCATCACGAACTTCGGCAAATTAATGGATCCGCTGGTGGATAAAATCATGGTTGCTGCGGCGTTTATTTCGCTTGTTCCTCTGAAAGCTGTGCCAGCATGGGCAGCGACGACTGTTGTGGCGCGCGATTTCCTGATCACGGGTCTACGAATGATGGCGAGCGCGAAAGGGCGAATTCTGCCGGCAGAGAGTCTCGGCAAACAAAAAACGTCGTGGCAAATCGTTACCGTTGTTTTTTTCCTTGCTCTCCTGTCGATCGCTGAACTGCATTACGCGGATGACACCTCTATCTGGTGGCTGCGGGCATGGGACCAAGCCGGTCCGGTGTTGGTGTGGGTTACGGTTGCCTTGACCCTCTATTCGGGGGTTGGTTATGCGTGGCGAAATCGCGAATTGCTCGCGCCGGATCAATAGCTGCCCAACCGAATCATAAACTGTCCAGGAGCGCCTGCTACGAAGCGATTGCGAGATGTTCTTCATCGTTCCAAAGATGCGACTCTGGCTTTCACAGCGCGGGTCGCGATCAACACAAAGCTGCGCTCAATCGGGCAAATGACTGAACTTTTGATCGACACGAAAAACAAACGGGTTCGCGCCCGAGTTGACTTGCTGGGGGAAAACGAACCGATCGAGCTGGAGATATTGCGCTACAGCGTCAAAGAAAAAGGCGAGACGACTTACATCACCATTGAGGAGGCGACCTCATCGCGCGAATGGCTAACGGCTGCACTTCGTGAATTCGTTGTCGGCCAGGATTTGCCGATCCCCGCCAAAGCTGGCGCGGTCCTGAAATTATTAACGTGAAGATTGTAGCATGAGGAAACGGACTAACGTTTCGCGGCCGTAGCCGTCTAGTCCTGTTACACGCATAGCAATCACGTCACACGAAGCAGTGTTGGTGAAACGACCTCTCCATGCCCTTCTAGTCTTACTGTCCGTCTCCTTGTCTACGGTGACTCACACAGCTAAGGCAGGGCCCGTTCGAGATTTTTTCAGAACGCTACGCAGCGCAATCGCTCAGCCGAAAGAGACTCCGCGGCCGCACCGCAGCGTGCACAAACACAAAAAAGCTCAGCCAAACGATGATTCGAATACTGCAACTTCGAAAAAGCCAACGCCGATGCCGGGGGATCAGACCGACGTCCGCTGGGCGAAGGCAGCCTCAAGCGCCACCGACCAAAAAGCCGATTTACCATATGGGACTCCGGTCGCGGGTAAACCTGGTTTCGTTACGAGTCCGTTCGCACCGGAGGCGGGATACGTGCAAGTCCTCGGTTTTCCGCCGGGAACCCCAGTAGAAGACCCTTACACCGGTAAAATTTTCCTTACGCCGTGAGTTCGGCGCGTTTCACCTGCGCGATTTGCAGCCCATGCAGACGCAATATCCCATCTTTTGGTTTCGGATTTTTCTGGTATAATGGCTTCGCTTGGGCCGCGGAGGTTGACCTCCGAAACAGATTAGGAGGCTACGTTCATCACTCGTTACCATCAGGGGAATTCTGCGGTCGGAGCACTCGCCGGTTTTGGCGACTTTGTACTCGGACACCGGGACCAGATTCTCCATTCCTGGATCGCTGCAGTCGATAAACATCCAGACATTTCTGCTTCCGACAATCTTACCTATACACAACTACTTGATCATCTCCCGGAGCTCTGCACTGAGCTGGCGGCTCTGCTAAAACAGCCCAATGCTCAGGAGATCAAGCGCGAGGCGAAGGAGGATGCCAGGGCGCATGGCTGGAAGCGCTGGCGGCAAGGCTATAAGTTAGAAGAATTAATCCGCGAGATCTGTCTGATTCGTCGGAACTTCATAGATACCTGGCTCAAAACCTTCGCCGCCGAGGAACCACGTTTCGATCTGGAGGCACAGAATGCCGCGCGGGGAGTTGTAGAATGTTTTTTCGACAACTTGATTGTCGAAGCGACCGTTCAATTCGTTGAGGAATGTCAGGACTCTGTGCGTCAGTTGAACACCGGAGGAAAATCTACCGCACGTGGCAACGCAGAATTTGTTCAGCGCATCACGCATATACTTCGTGAGCCGTTGGGGCCGCTGTTGCTCGGGCTGGAAGTCTTGCTGCACGAAGAATCTTTATCGCCGCGAGGCGTCGAAATGATTGGACTCCTCCAACGCGGCGTTAAAAAAGAGGCCGACGCCATTGAAGAACTGTTAAGGTCGACAGATTTGTTCGAAAAAGACGCAACCAGGTGAATGAGCGGGCAACGGGAATCGAACCCGCATGGCCAGCTTGGAAGGCTGGAACTTTACCATTAAGCTATGCCCGCATCGGACAGTGAATTAAACAGTGCCAAGTGACGAGCGAGTAGTCAAAGCGATTGCAGTGCAGCAATCGCAGGTCACCGCGGCGATGCTAATCTTCAAACGCGCTCGCAACGAGGGTCGCGTTGTGGCCCCCAAATCCAAAGGAATTATTAAGTGCGACGCGCACTTTCTTTTCGCGAGCAACGTTGGACGTGTAATCGAGATCGCATTCTTCGCCTGGATTTTCCAGGTTGATCGTGGGTGGAACTACCGAGTCGCGGATGGCCAGTGCGCACGCGGCCATCTCTATTCCACCAGCACCCCCTAACAAGTGGCCGGTCATGGATTTCGTTGCACTGATCGAAACCTTCTCCGCATGTTGACCAAATATTTGCTTGATGGCGCGGGTTTCGCAAAGATCGCCGATATCGGTGGAAGTGGCGTGCGCGTTGATGTAATCGACCTGCTCAGGTGAAACGCGCGCGTGGTGCAGCGCCATTTTCATTGCCCGGGCAGCGCCCTCGCCATTCGGAGGCGGCGCAGTCATGTGATAGGCATCGGCGGACACTCCGTATCCCGTGATTTCACAGTAAATCTTTGCGCCACGCCCTTTGGCGTGTTCCAGCTCCTCCACGATCACGACTCCCGAGCCTTCGCTCATCACAAAACCATCGCGGTCCCGGTCGAATGGTCGCGATGCGCGCTCGGGCTCATCATTGCGCTTGCTGAGCGCCTTCATAGCTGAAAATCCTGCAACGCCGATTTCAACAATGCAGGCCTCGGAGCCGCCAGCGAGGAAAATATCGGCGTCGCCAGACTTGATGATTCGCCAGGATTCGCCGATGGCGTTGTTCGATGTAGCGCATGCGGTAGCGATACAGAGATTCGGACCGCGCAGGTCGAACTCCATCGAGATGACGCCGCCGGCCATGTTGCCGATCAACATTGGGATTGTGAAGGGCGAGTTTCGCCCGGGCCCCTTCGTCAACAGGATGTGCAACTGATCCTGTAAAGTTTTCAGGCCACCAATTCCGGTGCTAACGAGTACGCCGAAACGGTCGCGTTCTTTCAGATTGTCGATATCGATTCCGCTGTCCGCTACCGCCATTTTTGTTGCGGCCATTGCAAGATGCGTAAAACGATCGGTACGTCGCACGTCCTTTGGATTTTTGAAGAACGCCTTGGGATCGAAATCGCGGACTTGCCCGCCGATTTTGCAATCGTATTCGGTGGTATCAAATGCGTCGATCGTGCGAATGCCGCTGACACCGTTTTTCAGATTCGACCAAAACGTCTCAAGAGTATTGCCAACTGGCGTGACAACACCCATTCCGGTGATGACTACTCTGCGCTCGGACATGACGGTATAGCGTTGAGTTTAGAACGTGGGAGCGTCAGCTGCTTCCCATCCCGACGTTTTGCACAGTCTGGAAGAGTTTTCCCTCGGTCCTGATCGAAGGCGCGATGATGATTTCGGTTTGCTGGAACTCAGGAAGATTGCGTGCGCCTACGTTGCCCATGCAAGTGGTGATTGCGCCGACGAGGTTTTGACTTCCGTCATCAACTTCGGCCGGGCCGAACAGAATTTGTTTCAATGAACCGGTCGCGCCCACCTTTATGCGCGTGCCACGAGGAAGATTGGCGTGCGGAGTAGCCATGCCCCAATGATAGCCGCATCCTGGCGCTTCGTGCGCCTTGGCAAATGCGCTTCCCACCATGACCGCGTCTGCGCCGCAGGCCAGCGACTTGCAAACGTCTCCGCCTCTGCTCATGCCGCCATCCGTGATGATGGGCACATACCGCGAGGTCTTTTTGAAATAAGCATCGCGCGCTGCCGCGCAGTCGACCGTGGCGGTCACCTGCGGAACTCCGAGTCCGAGCACACCACGCGAAGTGCAAGCAGCTCCGGGCCCGACACCAACCAAGACCGCAGCCGGCCCGCACTCCATTATCTCGAGAGTAACATCGTACCCAACTGTGTTTCCCACGATTACCGGGATGCGCATCTCACGGCAAAATTTTTCAAGATCCAGCGACTTGTACTCCGACGAAATGTGACGCACGGTGGAAACCGTGCTCTGCACAACGAAAACGTCCGCGCCAGCTTCTTGCGCGATCCTGCCAAATTCCGCTGCGCGCTGAGGAATGGAACTCACGGCGGCTACAACACCGGCGTCCTTGATTTGGCGCACACGCGCCGCGATGAGGTCCTGCTGAATCGGTTCCTGGTAAATTCGCTGCAGCAATGCAGTAATGTCCGACTTACTCGCTTCAACGATTTTTTGCAGAACTTCCTGTGGGCTCTTGTAGCGCGTCTGCACTCCTTCCAAGTTCAAAACGGCAAGTCCGCCCAGTTTGTTCATGGCGATGGCGAAACCGACATCCACGACCCCGTCCATCGCGCTGGCGAGAATCGGAATCTTCAACTCGAGCGGTTCAGCTGCTTTGCGGGGCAACCGAAAGGTGATGTCCACTTCATTCGGATTGATCGTCACGCGCCCGGGCACAAGCGCGATCTCGTCGAAACCATAGGTCACGCGCGCTTTGCGGTTTCGGCCTATCCACATTCCCATGTTAAATGTTCTCCATCCTGAATCGTTCGTTTAAACTTCCGCAGTGCGGGCACCGGGGAAGCAGCGCATCCGTGCGATCCTCAAATTCCAATGCGCAAATCACGCAACGCAACCGGTGCTGAAGAGACCGTCGCTCTCGCCGCCGGCGGTTCCATTCTCCCACTATCCAGAATAGAAACACTGCCGCAAGAAAAAGCAGCAGATAAATCGTGACAAGAGCAGCAAGACTGACGCGAATCACGGCGTGACGCTGGCTGCCGGGGCTTTCTGCGGGCGCGCAACATCGCTACCCCATTGGATCGTGGCCATACCCCATACGAGCGGAGAGCCGGGTTTGGCGCCGCTTCGTTTGTTCGGTGACAAACGGCTACGGACGATCTGTGAGCGCGCTTGTTCGTCCAGTGCTGGATCACCTGATGAGTTGATTGGAAAGCAGTACCGAATTTCACCGAAATCGTTTACTGCCACGCGAAACCGAAGTGTTTCAGGGGTTTCTTCGATCGATGTTAGGAAACCAGATTGTGTCACGGTCGCAGTCTCAAATTCATCGAGTTCCTTGGAAAAAGAAATGTATGTCCTGAGCATGCCTCTGGCGGAAGCCGTTGTGCGGGTGATGGAATGTACGGCGCCCGGTGGCTGGGAACTCGGAATCCTCAAGTCCGGCTTCAATGGTGGAAGTTCCTTCAGAATTGGTTCTACCGCAGAATAGGACGGCAGATGCTCAGTCTTTGGCAAAGCGGCAAGCCTTGCCCCCGGTGCCGGATGAGTTGTGAAAGCAACCGCAGGATCTTCCGCGTCAATCCAACGAAGCAGCGTGCGGCCTTCTTCCGAGTCGGACGCTATAAATGTGACGCGGCCCGGCGGCGGGAGAAGCGCGACCGGAGCTGGGTAAACAATTTGGAAGACATAAAAACACAGAGCATGGGCCATTAACGACAGCACCAGAAGAGCAGCGAGCATCGTTCTTCGCTGTCGGGGAGAATCCCAACTGAAAACAAGTGCTTCGGCCGCAGTTTCAGTAGCGGCGCTGTTCATCGTGGCGGAGAAGCAGCAAGCGCAACCGACGTGATGCCGTGTTCGAGTGCAGCGTTCGTCACTTCAGCGACTGTTTCATACGAAACAGAGCGGTCAGCTTTGATAATGATAGACTGGTCCTTGCGTTTGGCTGCATCGAGTAAAGGCCCTAGCTGCTCCATGGTGACCCGCTGATCTTGAAAATAAATCGCAGGAACTGCTCCGCCTGTAACACTGATGATTTGTTGATTGCTCTGCGGCCCGAGCGAAAAACGCGAGAACGGCATCGAGATTGCAATGCCTTGTTGCAGGATAAAATTCGAGCTCAGCAAGAGAAAAAACGCGAGCAAGAAAGCCAGATCGACGAGCCCGATCAGCAAAAGCCACAGGAAGTTATAGTTTGTTGTTCGGGTGAGTTTCACAGTTTAATGCCTTCACGTTTCAGGCTCTAACAACTCAACCGAATGAAGCCGCTTCGCCGTCAAAGGTCCTGCCGAGCTTCAATCTCACGAACCATCTCATCAGGTTGTTGGAAACTGATGATGCCGCTGATCGGACGGATTTCGGTCAACATGTGGACGATCTCAATGCCTGCGCGCTCCATGTCATGCATCATGGTATTCACGCGAGAGGAAAGGTAACTGTAGGCGACAAATGTCGGTGTTGCTACGACGAGTCCAGCCGCAGTCGTTAGCAAGCTCTTGTAAACACCACCTGAAAGCTCGGTCACCGTCGAATAACCCCCACTTGAAGCGATCGTGCCGAACGCGTCAATCATTCCCGAGACCGTCCCCAGCAGCCCAAGCAAAGGTGTGAGGAAAGCGATTGTAGCAAGGACGGGAAGGAACCGCTCCAATTTTGGGACTTCCAATTGCGCGGCTTCCTGAACAATGTCGCGTAACTCCCTCCGGGGCGCATGGTGCCGGATAATCGCAGCATGAATCACGCGCGCCACCGGGCCTGACGTGCCGGCTGACTCGTGCAAAGCCTCAGCGAAATTCCGACGACGGATCAGGTTCGACAGTCCTTTCAAGAACTCGCCTACATGGATCGTCGCGCGATGGAAATAAAAAAGGCGCTCCGCAAAAACAGCAATCGAGATAATGCTGCAGACAAAGATCGGCCACATCAATAATCCACCTTTTTGGATGTAATCAATCACGCCGAGTTTTGTACCTCTCTTTGCGTGCGGTGGCAAGAAACTTTCCGTGTTTAGCTTGCCGCCATGCCTACGATTTTGCAGCGGTATAAATTGTAACGATGCCTCCGGTCAATCGTTCAAAAGTGGGAGACACGTAACCAGTCGCCCGCATCAATTCGCACATTACATCGCCGCTCGGGAATTCTTCGATTGAATCACCGAGGTAGTCATAGGCGCTTTTCTTTTGTGTTAGAAACGAGCCAAGCAATGGCAGACAGTGATGCAAATAAAAGCGATACGCGGCGCGGAGAATCGCCGTTGTGGGCAATGAGAACTCTAACACGAGCAGGTGACCGCCGGCGTTAAGCACGCGCCACATTTCAGTAAGTGCGGCTGAGCAATTTTCGAGGTTGCGCAGACCAAAGGCGATAGTCACACAGTCGAACGACGCGTCATGAAACGGGAGTTTCATCGCATCAGCTAGCACCAGCCGCCGCACCCCCTTGCGCCGCGCAAGCTCGAGCATTTCCGGCAGGAAATCGACACCGGTCAGTTCCGCGTGCGGTAATTTCTTCTGTAGTCCCAGCGCCAGATCTCCCGTGCCGGTTGCAAGATCAGCGATCGTGCGGGGGTGCCAAGTCTCAACGATCTGAGCCGCGCGCGCTCGCCAGTAGAAATCAATGCCGCAGCTAAGCAAGTGGTTCGCGAGATCGTAACGTGCCGCAATCGCGCCGAACATTTCGCGGACCTGCACTGGTTGGGTGCTCATGTCAGAAATCTCGTTGGAACATCAGGACGCATTTGTTAAGGCACTCCGTCTTATGACTCATGGCATAGCTAACAAGCTGACGTTGAGAAACAAGGTAGGGAACTCGTGAGGAAATACTAATTGCCATACTGGACAACTACGGCTATCTAGCGGGATGGACATATCTGTTAAAGATCTACAGGAAGCGATTTCAATTCGCCAGCAAATCGATAATCTGCAACGACGCCTTTCCTCTATTTTGCGGGGGGCACCTCAAACGCCAACGGCTCCGGCGGCTTCTAGCGCCAGTGGGCGATTCTTCTCGCCTGCCACAAGAGCGAAGCTTGCGGCGGCGGCCCGAGCTCGTTGGGCCAGGAGGCGAGGCACAACAACAACAGCAACACCGACAACAACAACAGCAGCTCCTGCTAAAAGCAGAGGCCAACTTACACCAGCTGGTCGAAGGAAGCTTTCCCAGCTAATGAAAGCGCGCTGGGCGGCGAGAAGGAAAGCAGGGGGAAAACAAAAAGCTCCTGCCAGGAAACAGGGGGCGTTAACACCTGCGGGGCGAAAGAGACTTTCCGAGCTAATGAAAGCGCGCTGGGCAGCCAGGAGAAAAGCGGGCTCGAAATAAGCAACTGTAGTCCCCCTACTAACAATTGCGCAGTTGCAGGCTAGAACTGAGAGTCGGTTGCACGGCAAGAGTAACTGCTCGCGAGAGGACTCGAACCTCCACGGGTCGCCCCATACGGTCCTGAGCCGTACGCGTCTGCCAGTTCCGCCACGCGAGCAAAAAAGCGGGATCTTAACAATGCTAGGGTGGTAGCCTGCCTGCAAGCTGAATCGAAGTAATTCCGCGAGAATAAGGAATAACTCAGCTCGCGAGTTTCTTGCGTGCGCGTACCTCTAACTGATGCGCTTTGCGCACTTGCCCAAGGGAACGCAAGAGATCGGCATAGTTGGAAACGACGATTTCGTAATCCTTCGAGGGCTTATCCTCGACTTGTTCCCAGCTCTTGAGTGAGGATTGATAGAGTTCTGCCGCCTTCGCGTAATCACCACGAGAATGATAGACCACCGCCAGATTGCATTTCGACTGAGCAATATCGGCAATTGGGGGAGGTTGTAGCTTCTCCCTGATCGCCAAGGCCCGAAGATGTAGTTTCTCGGCTTCCGTATATCGGCGTTCGTTGGTGTAAAATACGGCCAGATTGTTCAGCACCGAGGCCACATCAGCATGGTCAGGTCCGAGTTGCTTCTCATAAATCTCCAAGGCGCGCAAGTAACACGGTTCGGCGGCCTTTTGCCGGCCCGACTTGCGGAGAATCAGAGCGACGTTGTTTAGCATGGTCCCGATGTCGGAATAGGGTACGTCTTCAACCTCGGTTCCAGCAGCTATTGCTTTCTGGTAAAAGTCGATCGCTTCCTCGGATTGGCCAAGACTATCGAACAGCAGAGCCAATCGCCGTGCTGAGCGATAAATGGCGCGCTGATCTTGCGGGCTACCTTTTTCAAGAATCGCGTGCGCCTTCAGCAAGTATGCTTCCGCTCCAGTGTGATCTCCCTTTTGTTCGAGCAGTTGGCCTAGTTTCTCAAAACTCGTGGCAAGTGCCGTCTGGTTCCCTTTGAATGCACGCCTGGCAACTTCAAGCGCTGTTTCGGCTACGCGAATTGCCTCGGGCAGGCGATTGGTCGCGCGCAGATTATCGAGCTTCTCGTTGAGAATCACCCATAGCTTCTCTTCCCCTTTCATCTCATCACCATCCCTCGCTTAGTTGAGTAACTAATCGGGTGGCGAGATCCTCGGTGGCGAGTGGTAAAGCTTGTCGTTCGTCTGTTGTTACGTCGCTAGTGACAAAGAAACTGGTGCTACCGGTTACTTCGCCCGGACCTGCAAGCGGTTTGCCGTCTCGTCCAATGAGAGAGAATTTAACGCTGAGCGCGATGTTAAACTCCGTTGTGGCCAACACATTTCCACGCACCGAGCGCGCCGGTAGCCGGTTAATGCGAGATATCTCTCCGGTCAACGTGGCGTCCGCCTTGTCGTCGCTTGTAATCACAAAAGTGCCATCCTGTTGGAATTGCTTGATCACGGTATCGGTGACCAGGACTTCGATGCGCGGCACCAGCGTGCGATTCTTGAACGTGGGCACCGCAATGCTGTGAACGTCCCGGAGATAGTACGGCTTTACCGGCCCGACGTGATATCCAAGGCAACCGGAGATCGCGAGGCAAAGGATTGTCGCTAGTGAGGCTTTCAAGGCGCCGGTAAGGCGGACTCTTCTTCGGGAGAGGACGATGCTGCGGGAGCGCCCGAAGGATCCACGCTTATGCTCGTGCCCGGCAGAGGTTCAGGCGCAGTAGTGGTATCCGGCGCGAGCGAAGCCGGCGGAGGAAGCGAGCTTTCACCGTCCGATGCAGGCAGAGGCGCTTCATTATTAGGTGCACCCGGCTTAGCCGGTGCACTTCCGGCAGTTCTAGCTCCACGCGGTTCGGGTTTTTTCTTTGCGGTCTCGGAAACCGGTATGGCGGGCTGCAGCGCAGCATCGCCGTATTTAGCGCGTAGTTGGTCGATCCTTTTCTTCGCCTTACTGCTCTCTTCTGAACCCGGCTGCTGCCGAATCACTTCGTTATAGTATATGACCGCAGCTCGATAATATTTCTGTTTATCGTAAAATTTCGCGACCTTGAAAGAATTGTTCGTCTGCTTGTGCTCAAGAATGTCCAGGTCCTTCCGCGCTTGTGCTGCTTTCTCGCTTTTCGGATAATGGAACAGAAAATCCTGGAAAGCAGTTTTGGCGTTACTTGCCGCCGCGGCGTCATTTGTCCCTAGCTGTGCGGCCGTAAACCAAATGTAACCGATTTGATACTGAGCATCGACGGCTATCGGTTCGTTAGGAAACTTGTCCACCACAGCTTGATAAGCCTGGATCGCTGCGTCATTCGCTCCCTGCTTTTCTCGCGCAAGGCCGATATTAAACTGCGCTCGTGCAGTGTATCTCCCATAAGGCGCGGTGCGGACGACATTCGCGAAAATCGTTACCGCTCGATCCAAGGCAGAGGCGATCGGGATGCCCAATATCTTCAATTTTTTTCCATTAAGATAAACCTCACCGACACGAAATTGTCCCTCGATCGCTTCATCAAAATGTGTGTTGCTGGCATATCTTTCAACCAACTGGAGATATGATTCGGCTGCTGGCGTGAGTTGGTGGGTCTGTTCCTGTAATTGAGCAGCACGAAAAAGAGCATTGGGAGCCAGCGCGTCTTTTGGGTGACGTTTGACAAGGGTCTTGTAAGCCCTGATCGCGCGCTTCAGATTGTTTTCTTTTTCGGCATTCTGCGCGGTCTGATAGATCTCCGCCGCATTGCCGCTTATTTCTTCCTCACCCGGTGGGACGTACTCCGTCTTATTTGGCTTAAAAATGATCGAAGCTCCGCTCGGTTCGGGTGCAAAAAACACTACCGCAATTGCGACTAAAATGACTCGAATAAGGAGTTGCATTCGGGTGTCGCAGGGTAATTAACTTCTCTTGGCAGTCAAGTTTCAACAGACGTCGGACCTGCCCAACGCCAGACCGGAATCAGATCATGTTCGTTAGGGCCAGAAGCTTTTTCCACGGGCAAAACCGATTAATGTTTGAATTCATTTGAATCTCACGGATCAACAGAAGATACGCATAGGCTCCTGCGCATGGAGCTTCGACACCTGGCGCGGCGTCTTTTATCCACATGATTTGCCGGACTCGCACTGGCTCGAATTCTATGCAGGCTATTTCCCGGCCGTCGAAGTGGATTCTACGTTCCACGCTACGCCAACCGAAGCGACGATTAGTCGCTGGGCGGAAACGACGCCCGCTGGCTTTCGCTTTACCTGCAAGCTCCCCCGTCACATAACTCACATTTGCCGGCTCCGAGATTGCGCCGCAGAGCTACGTTCGTTCTTCCGATCGATCGAACTCCTCGGACCAAAGTTACATGTCATCCTTGTTCAGCTCCCGCCTTCGCTAACACCAGCAGACGGAAAATACGCGCTGCGCAAGTTCCTCGCACACTTGCCACGGGATTTTCGGTTTGCCATTGAATTTCGCCACGCGGGCTGGCATCGGCCTCAGTTTATCCGACTAGTGGAAAAGTACCGCGTCTGCTGGGTCTGGGCTGATACGACTCCGCTCAACGAGCGAAACCTTGCGCCATTCGAATTTCTGCCATGCACGACTGATTTTCTTTACCTGCGCTTGCTTGGCGATTACGCAACCAAATACGACATGGATGGTGGCCACATCCATCGTTACGAAAAATTACTCTGGAAACGCGAAGCCGCATTGGAAAGCTGGTCCCTGAAGATTCAGCGGCATCTTGCAGACGTGCGAAGTGTCTGGGCATTCGCCGGCAATCACTTTGAAGGATTTGCACCGCAGACGTGTCAACGTCTCGCGGAAAGGCTCGGCTTCGATCTGCCGCTGCCGCTGGAAACCGAACAGGCGTTTTCTGCGAAACGAGAATCGCAGCTCGATCTAAAGTTGTAATGGCACCTGAACAGCTTTGTGCTTTTTAAAAATGCAAACCTGGCGAATGCCGGTCTTGGCCATTTTGTCTGCAAGTCTGGCAAAATTCTCGCCAAGTTGGACGTGTGAGTGCGCGTCGGAGGCTGTCGTGAATGGAATCCCGTTGTCGATCGCCAGCCCGATAATTGCATCGCTCGGATAAAGTTCGTTTACTGGTTTGCGCCAACCGGCGGTGGAAAGCTCAATCGCAAGATTGCGCGCACGAATCAATTCAAGTGTCTCATTAACTAATGCGCCGATGTCTGCTGTCGGGCGATGTCCATGGATTTTGATCAAATCCAAGTGGGCAAGAGAGTCGACCAACCCAGTCGCAATTATTTCGCGGAGACGCCGAAAGTAATCGGCGTACATCTCGTCGATGTTCCTGCGCTCGAATTGCGTCGCGCCATCCGGTACGCTGTCGAACATCTGATCGGTGCGCTCAAGGAAGTGGACGGAGCCGAGAACGAAATCCAATTTATCCCAATTTTTTTCGATCCATTTGCGGCCGGCGGGTGAATGGACCGGATCGTTGTCCAGCTCTATCCCCGCACGAATCCGCAAATCGGGATTTTGTTCCCGCAATCGATTGATTTCATCGAAATCGATTCCGGCGTGGTAACGATCATGATCGGTAAAAGCGATGTCCTTCAACCCAAATCTGCGCGCTGAATCCGCCCAGGGCTGGAGTAATTCCCGCGTGTACCGCTGTACACGGTGCCCCTGCGGGTGCATGTGGTAGTCGGAAAAGAGGAGTAATGGAGTATTGGAGTGCTGGAGGTATGGAAGTCCTTCAGAAGCCATTCTCCACTAGTCGGTTGCTTCCTCAGGGCACGGCCAGGAATTTTTGCCGAATGCGCAGCTCTAGAAATTGAGGAAAGAAAACCTCCGCGATAAAAACTTTGTTGGGCGTCAGTTCGCGGGTTGAGATTGTTTCGTTGTACTCGATGCGCTCGGACGGGTTAATTAAGATCGTGCCGGCCTTGTCAGCGATCGCGTGGTTTTCAGACCACTTTGTCAGGACTTCGCCAGCAGAATTCATCAGATAGATCTCAATGCGCTGAGTCGTGGGAAAATCGAGTGTAACGGGCCGCTTGGACAGATTTGCCAGTGTTACTTTCACGTTGAGCTGGCGGACTTCAGATAACTTCACGGTTTGAGGAGTGATTTGGAGATCGAGGGCCAGTCCGCGCAGCCGAGCATCTTTGTATTGCGGAACCACGTTGGGAGAAAACGGATGAAGAATCCGGCTTAACCAACCCCGTTTTCGCGGCGGTGCGGGCGTAGGCGTAACATCCTGACCGAGTATGGCCCCAGCCACAAAAACTACCAGAACGAGCAAAACAAGGCGGCGCTTCATGAGGCCCCAAATAGCCCAAAATTTTTTCTAGGTTGCAAAATTGGTGTCAAACGATTTATGAACTCGCGAATGTTTCGCACTCGATCGGCATGAGAAATCTTTGTGTATTCGTATTTTGCGTGGCTTTTGCGCTGATCGATGCAGCGGCGAAGGAACGACACTGCACCTTTCGCGTCCATGCGCAAGCAAACCCTCAGGATACGGATGTGTTCTCAATACGCGCGCACGCGATGGCTTCCGGCAAAGATGTTGCCATTGAAAAACTGCCGTGGATTACGGAGCACGATGTCATGGCCTGTTCCCCCTACCCAGCCCAAAACGGATCCTTTGGCGCGTTGTTTCAGCTCGACGATCACGGGCGCACCGTGCTGGATACTTTAAGCGTGGAGCGCCGGGGCGGCTTTCTCTTTGTGTTGATCAACGGCAGAATGATCACTGAACTGCGCATCGACAAGCGAGTATCCGATGGAAGAATTTATGTTCCGTCGGGACTAACTGCCGCGGATGTGGAGCTAATGAAGAAACAGTGGCGCTCGCCCGGGGAACGAAAGCGCTAACCGGTTTCATCACCTATGCGACTATTGTTCGGCGTAGTTGTTGTCGCTCTGCTGTTCTGTGCTGCGACAACAATGCAGACGGCACAAAATCAGGTTCTCGAGCTTGTTCTGCCCACGGACAATGATGCTCTCTTTTCCGGAGATGGCCCTGCTTTTTACCAATCTGTCGACCGAGACGATGACGGCACGAAAGCGGCACCATGGGAAGGCGGCCAATATGGCTTCGTCCGTGATGCGAAAAGCACTGGAGGAGACGTCATTTACACTCGCTTTCACGAAGGAATTGATATCCGGTCTGTGCACCGCGATGCAAATGGTGAGCCGCAGGACGAAGTGCGCGCTATTGGCGACGGCGAGGTTGTGCACGTCAGCCCCGTCGCTGGTTACTCAAATTATGGCAAATACATCGTCATCGAGCACCGGTGGGGCGGCTCGAGTTACTACAGTCTGTACGCACATCTCAGCTCGATCGCAGTGCAGCCCGGTGACACGGTGAAGCGCGCTCAGCCTGTCGCCGTGATGGGTTACACCGGAACGGGTATAAACCGTGAACGCGCGCATCTGCATCTGGAATTGTGCCTGATGTTCAGTCGCCAATTTGAAGGCTGGTACAACACATTTTTTAGGAACGATGCCAATCGCCATGGCCGCTACAACGGAATGAACCTGGCCGGAATCGACGTGGCGCGCCTGTATTTGGCGCTCCGAAAGAATCCGGCATTAACGATTCCCGAATTTCTCGCCGGTGAAGAAACGTTCTATAAGATCACGTTGCCGAAGGCGCAGCACTTCGATTTGCCAGCACTGTACCCCTGGATGCTTGCTGCAGGAAAACGAAATGGATTTTCTTGGGAACTCTCCTTCGCGAGTTCCGGCGTTCCCTTGAGAATTGAACCATCCAACAAACCGGTAGCGCAGCCCGAGGTAAGCTATGTTAAAAGTAGCTCGTCAGAGTATTCCTATCTCACTCGCGACATAGTTTCAGGCCGCGGAGGAAACGCGCATCTCACTAACTATGGCGCGCAGCTGATGCGTCTGCTGATTTGGCCGAATTAAGTCGTGGCAACAGTTTCAACACGACGTCGGCGTGCCTTGCGCTACTGCGACGCCATGGGCGATCGCGCCTTGCACAAAGCTGAGACACTCCACAGCGCCGCTCGGTTTCCCTGGCAACGCGATCACCAGAGCTCGATCGACGACTGCAGCGAGGTTGCGTGAGAGAATCGCGTTCGGGGTAATCTTCATCGATTCGGCGCGCATGACTTCTCCGAAACCTGGCAATTCTACTCGCATGATGGCACGAATTGCTTCCGGCGTAACATCGCGCGCTCCGATACCCGTGCCCCCGGTCGTAAGAATCAAGCCGCAGCCTTGCATGGAAAACGATTGAATTGTTTCCTGAATGCGAGCCGCCTCGTCTGGCACAATTGCTTCGGCTAAAACGTGCCAGCCAATCTTTTGCGCGACGTGTTTCAACGCCGGCCCGCCGAAGTCGTCGTACTCACCCGCACTGGCGCGATCGGAAATTGTGATGATACCAACTTGTATTTGCATCCTTGTAGTGGCGTCGCTACGGATGGCGCGTTTTTTCGCTTTTAGTTTTCTCAAGCAATTCCACGCCGCAAATGATCATGTGTTTGTCCACTGCCTTGCACATGTCGTAAATGGTCAGCAATGCGACGGTGACGCCGACCAGGGCTTCCATCTCAACTCCCGTTTGCGCAATTGTCTGCGCGGTGCATTTCACCTCCGCACCTTCCTTCGAAGCGACGATATCAATGTTTACCTGGCCGAGCGGCAGAGTATGACAAAGCGGAATGAGCTGCGCAGTTTGCTTGGCAGCCTGGATCCCGGCAATGCGCGCCGTCGCAAAGACATTGCCTTTGGCAATTTGATCTCTTGCGATCAGATCGACTGTTTGTCGCTGGAGCCGAATCTCTCCGCGTGCAACGGCTCTTCTTTTGCTGAGGGGTTTCGCTGAAACATCCACCATTTGCGCGCGACCATCGCGAGTGATGTGAGTCAGGCGTTTCATTTCATTGGCCTCTCATTCCGAGGGAGCGAAGCGACAGGAATCCATGGACGCCACGAACCGTGACACAGCGGGATGTCTGGGCTTGCTCGACATGACAGGGACTGGTCACCCGCCGATCGCAATCATTTTACGATTGGGTTGGTAATTGTTTCGGAAATCGTGTTCCTGCGGCTTTCGTTCGACCACGTTAAGAAAAAACTGCTTCAGCTGTTCATCACTCGCACCCGCCCGGAGCGGTTCCATGATGTCAAACTCCAAATAGCTACCAAGACATGGGCGCAACTTCCCATCACACGTCAGCCGCAGCTTGTTGCAGCTCTCGCAGAAATGCATGTTCGTCATCGCACCAATGAAACCTATGCGTTGGGAGCGTCCCGGAATCTGGTAGTAACTGGCTGGACCGTTTGTGCGAAACTCCGTCTCCGGAATCAGACTCCCGTAAGTCGATTCGATCAACCGTTTCGCTTCAGTTACCGACATAAAATTACTTTCGCTTAGAACGTCCGTAGTGCTGACCGGCATCAGTTCAATAAATCGAAGCAGAAGATTTCGCGCCGCAGCGAATTCGATTAATGGCAGCAGTTGGTCTTCGTTGCGGTCCCGCATAAGGACTGCATTCAGTTTGATCTGGTCGAATCCAGCGGCGATCGCCGCGTCAAGACCATGAAGCACCTGTGCATGGAAATCCCGGCCCGTGATCTGCGAATAAACGGCGGCATCGAGGGTATCGAGTGAAACATTCACCGACTGCACACCGGCATCGCGTAGCGCTTCGGCCATTGTTCTGCCAGGCGTGACCTCGCGTGCCAGCAACGTCCCGTTCGTAGAAAGACCGATGCTCGTGATCCGGCGAATCTCAGGAATTTGCCTAACGAAATCGAGTATGCCCCGGCGTGTCAGCGGTTCACCACCGGTAATTCGCACTTTGGAAACGCCGAGCTCCGCCGCGATGCGAATGAGTCGCAGGGTCTCTTCGTACGTCAAGATTTCGTGGCGCGGCAACCACTCCTGCAATTCCTGCGGCATGCAATAGTTGCAGCGCTCGTTACAACGGTCCGTGATCGACACGCGCAGATACGAAATCCGATGGCCGTAACGGTCCTCCATTGCAGCGACATGTTACTGGGAACGCCACAGCGAATCAACCAAGCCCGTTTATTGACGTAATATGGCGGACGCATCATCGTAACGAATGGGAGATCGGATGGCACGCATCGCGCTGACAGTCGCGATAACCGCTGGGTCGCTGATTTTCAGCGGCTGCGGAACTACAGGAACTCGCATTTCACAACATCCTGAGATGTATCAAAGCCTGTCGCCGAGAGACCAGGCGCTGGTTAGCGAAGGGCAGATTCGCACAGGAATGACCCCGGACGCGGTGTGGCTAGCCTGGGGCACACCCGAACAAAAGATTCGGGGCAATATGCCTGGTCGTCTCACCGAAACTTGGGTCTATTTACGTTATAACACGCCTCCCAGCTACGGCGGGCCTTATTATTATGGCCCATTTGATTGGTCATACATCCCGCCAAAGTTCCCATACCCGTCTAAAGGGGTCACGTTCTCAAACGGCAGAGTTGTGTTCTTCCGACACCTGCCGTCGCCACCGCCGCTGTAACGCCGAGTTACGCTTGCCAACTCAGCGCTCCGTATGATTTGCTCGCCGCGTGAAGCATTGGTCCTTTCGTTGCGCCTCGACGTTGGCTATCGCGGCGGGCGGGCTCTTTCTCACCAGTTGTTCAACTCCACAAACGCGAATTTCCGAGCATCCAGATCTTTACCACGGCCTTTCACAACGGGACCAGGCGCTCGTAAATAAGCAGCAAATTCGAATTGGTATGTCGCGACCTGCCGTCTGGCTGGCATGGGGTTCTCCCAGCCGAAGAATTATCGGTAACATAGGCGGCGATACAACGGAGACCTGGGTTTACACTTATTACGCCAGCTACCCGTACTACCCCTATGAACCGTTGGACGAATATTTCGGGGCGCCTTTGTACGATCCCTTTTGTTATTCATGGTTCCCGCCAAGCATCCCTTATCCTGGCAGACTCGTTACTTTCGCCCACGGCAAAGCGGTGTCTTTCCAATACGTCACATCCCATTAGACCCGCTAAAAATTCTGTCGCGTTGTGGCACGTGACGGATGAGTATTCCGGCGGGGTGTGATCCATGGCTTACCGCTCATTTCGACAGTTCCTCGATGCTCTTGAACAAGCGGGCGAACTGAAGCGCGTCACAATCCCTGTCGATACCGAACTGCTCATTGCCGAATGGGCAGACCGCGAAATGAAATCGCCAGGGGGCGGAAAAGCTTTGTTGTTCGAGCAGCCCATTGCGGATGGAAAAAAATCGGAATTCCCGGTCGCCATTAACACCATGGGTTCGCGCCGGCGGATGGCGATGGCGTTACAGGTTTCCGACGTCGAAGATGTCGCGCGAGAGATTCAGCTCATCCTGAAAGCAAAGCCGCCGACAGATCTGCGCGAAGGATGGAGTTTACTAAAACAAGGAATCCATCTGCTGCATGCGCGCCCGAAATCTGTGCGTGACGCAGCGTGCCAGGAAGTGGTGCATGAAATCGAGCACGGCGATCGTTTTTCGTTATCTGATCTCCCGATCCTCAAATGCTGGCCGAAAGACGGCGGACGTTTCGTCACACTGCCAAATGTACATACGCGGGATCCCGAAACCGGCGCCCGCAACGTGGGCATTTATCGAATGCAAGTGTATGACCAGCGCACCACAGGAATGCATTGGCAACCGCACAAAGTTGGCGCGCGCCACGGCAAACGCTATTACGAACGCGGTGAGCCGATGCCGGTGGCGGTGACGCTCGGAGGCGATCCGGTTTACACATTCGCCGCGACCGCACCATTGCCCGATGGTTTGGACGAACTGTTATTTGCCGGATTCCTGCGACGAAAATCAATCGAACTCGTTCGCTGCAAAACCATCGACTTAGAGGTGCCGGCAGACGTCGACTTTGTTTTGGAAGGCTATGTGCAGGCAGGAGACATGCGCCCGGAGGGGCCCTTTGGCGATCACACCGGATTTTACACTGCCGTCGAAAACTATCCCGTTTTCCATCTGACTGCGATCACGCACCGGCGGGATGCAATTTACCCGACAACGATCGTCGGGAAACCGCCCATGGAAGATTTCTACATCGGCGACGCATCAGTTCGAATTCTGCTGCCGGTGTTCAAGATGAATTTTCCAGAGATCGTTGATATAACGTTGCCCGCCGAAGGAGTGTTTCACAATCTGGTTTTTGTGAGCGTCCGTAAACAATACCCGTATCAGGCCTTCAAAGTGATGCATGGCCTATGGGGGATGGGACAAATGATGTTCAGCAAGTACATCATCGCTGTGGACGAAGATTGCGACGTGCATAACACGAGCGAGGTGCTTTTCCGATTGTGTGCGAACACCGATCCCGCCCGGGACACAACAATCATCAAAAATCCAAGCGATTCGCTCGACCACGCGCCGAGCGAACAGAATATCGGTTCCCACATGGGATTTGACGCAACGCGCAAACTGCCGGGCGAAAACTATCACCGGCAGTGGCCGGAATTATTAAACATGACAGACGAAGCGCGG
>JBJMXF010000110.1:0-9512 GCA_045809725.1 Candidatus Udaeobacter sp.
ATACTTAAAGGATTGAAAAAGTTTTACGAGCAGCATCACGGTGTTACGTACACAACCGAATCTCTGAAAACAGCTGCCGAGCTCGCCGGTAAATACATTAATGATCGGTTTCTACCGGATAAAGCTATCGATGTCATTGACGAGGCCGGTGCGCGTGCGCGCATCAACTCGATGACGCGGCCTCCGGACGTGAAGGACATCGAGAAGGAAATCGAAGCCATTCGTGTCGAAAAAGAAGGAGCGATCAAGGCTCAGGATTTTGAAAAAGCCGCTTCGCTTCGCGATAAAGAGAAGCAAACCAAGGAGAAACTGGAGGCCATTTTAACAAAGTGGCGCGAGGAACGCGAAGAAAAGGAAGTCGTCGTGACAGGTGACGACATGATGCACATCATCTCGAAGGTCACCGGCGTGCCGCTCCAGAGAATGGAAGAGCAGGAGACTCAGAAATTGCTCAGAATGGAGGCGGAGCTTAGAGAACGCGTCATCGGCCAGGAAGAAGCAGTCACAGCGATCAGTAAGGCTTTGCGGCGCTCCCGGGCGGATTTGAAAGATCCCAAGCGGCCGATCGGTTCGTTCGTGTTTCTCGGTCCGACTGGTGTGGGTAAAACCTATCTCGCGCGCACGCTCGCGGAGTTCATGTTCGGCGACGCTGACGCCTTGATTCAAATCGACATGTCTGAGTACATGGAGAAATTCACGGCGTCGCGTTTGATCGGGTCGCCGCCGGGTTACGTGGGCTACGAGGAAGGCGGACAACTTTCGGAGGCCGTGCGGCGCCGGCCGTACTCGGTAGTGCTCTTCGACGAAATTGAAAAAGCGCACCCGGACGTGATGCATCTTCTTCTACAGATTTTGGAAGACGGCAAGATCACAGACTCGTTAGGCCGTAAGATCGATTTTCGAAACACGATTATCATCATGACTTCGAACGTCGGCGCTGAATTGCTTAAGAAGCAGACGGTGATGGGCTTCGGTGCACCGAGCGACGGACACGATTACAATTCCATGCGCGACAAGATTCTTGAGGAATCGAAGCGCGTCTTTAAACCCGAGTTCCTCAATCGGCTGGACGAGATCATCGTGTTCCATTCGCTGGCCAAACCCGAGCTGTTGCAGATTGTTGATCTGGAAGTGGACAAAGTACTCGCGCGCATCAAAGCCAAGGACGTTCATATCGACTTGCAGCAAAGCGCGAAGGAATTTTTGATAGAAAAGGGATACGATCCGCAATATGGCGCTCGGCCGATGCGTCGCGCTGTCGAGCGTTTTCTCGAAGATCCGCTCGCAGAAGAGTTGCTCCGCGGCAACGTCAAACCCGGCGATCGCGTCGATGTGATTGCGGCGGCCGACAAGCTGTCTTTCCAAGTTCCGGAAGCACAAACCCAAAGCAGCGCACCGGCGGCGCCGGCGGCGAGCTAAGTCACACCTTTCAATTACGCTCGTGGATGGGCGTCCGCGTACGCTTTCTTGAGACGTTCGACAGTTACGTGCGTGTAGATCTGTGTCGTGGAAAGACTCGCGTGCCCGAGTAATGCCTGCACGCTGCGCAGATCCGCGCCGCGATCGAGCATGTGCGTCGCGAAGCTGTGGCGCAATTTGTGTGGGCTCATGGAAATCGGGATGGAGGTGTGCCGAACATATCGTTTCAACACCAGCCAAACGGAGCGGGCGGACATTCGCCTTCGCGCTTTGTTGATGAAGAGAGGACCGGCGTGAACATTAGCGGTCGCGCGATATTTTTGGATGGCCTCCAACGCTGGCAAGCCCACCGGGCAGACCCGTTCCTTGCGGCCTTTGCCGAATACGCGCACCGATTCTGTGTAAAGATCGACATCGGAAACATCGAGCGCAGCCAGTTCGCTCAGGCGCAACCCGCTGCTATAAAACAATTCCATAATGCCGACGTCGCGCAGAGGCATCCATAGTGGTGCAGATCGGCTCTTTGGCTCGCGGGTTGGCGCCGTAAGAAGTTCGTCTACCTGTTGGCGTGTCAGCACGAGCGGGAGCTTTTTCTCCAGTTTTGGCAGGTGAACTTCCCGGACAGGATTATTTCGCAGCTGTTTTCGAGCGGCGAGAAACTGATAGAAAGTGCGTAGCGCTGAGAATTGCAGTCGCACGTACGAACGCGCCTGTCCGCGTTTCATCACCGCAAAGAGGTAATCGCGAAAATCGTCGGCTACGCATTTTTTCCAGGGCGTTTTGTTTTCTTCGCGAAAACTACTCAACGCATGACGGTATGCCTTAAGCGTACGCGGTGATGCATTCCGTTCGTTCGCGAGGTAACACAGGAATTCCTCTGTGAGAGCATCGCGGCTTGCACCGAGTCCGTTCGAAAGCTTGCCGCAGGATCCGTCGGCTTCTCGCGCGTGTGCGCGATCGGCTCGGGATGGCGAAGCGCTCATTCGGGCTTCTCGACGACGTACCGCAGGTCGGTTGGCGAGCGACCACTCATTTGGCTCTTGAAGATCGGCGTCGGAGTAGTGGAAACAAGCTCGTACCCCTTCAAAACGAATTCTGGGTAAATCCCGTTGCTAGCGGGTTCATACACTTTGTCGCCACTGAAGTAGCCGTAAAGTTTGTATTCGTAGTTATTGTCGCTCCCGAATTCCAGACGTTCGCGGTCTGGCGCAAGTTTGCTTTTTTCATTAAGCATCACCAACTCTGCTGTGCTCCATGGCTGGCCAGGCTTGCGAACGTAACCCCAGAACTTGTAATCGGGTTTGTAATAACGCCGCCCGATATAATAATCGCCGGTAGGTTCAGCTGCGATGTTTTGGGCCATTTCGATTCTCGCCTGCTGAATGCCTTGCGGGACAGTTTGGCAACCGGCGAAGAACAGAGCGCTCAGCACCACGTTCGTGGCCAACAAATACCGAGCAGCGCTTCTCATGCTTGAACGGGCTTCATTTACGCAGCTTTGCGCCGGGCGCAATTGCTAGCTCACCAGCAGAAGGTTCGGCAGTCACATTTCCCGCGGAGATGAATTGCATGGCTCAGACCAGCCCGCTAATATTCGAGGCATGTTCGAAGTTGAGATTTATGCTCGTGGCTTGCGCGAAATGGAGAAGGTCCTCGAATTGGACCGACAGCTCGTAGAGATCGCCGGCCTCCGTTACAAAATGGACACCAATCACGATATCGTTTACCTCGAGTTCGACGAACCGACTTTGAGCATTCGCGAAATTCGCAGCATTTTTCTTAAGCTCGATCTTGAACCGCTTTTTATCGGCGCGATTCCGCCTGAATTGCAGTCCCGAACAAAGACCGAGCGGTTGAGCGTGTAGCGCCGCAATCGGCAATTAGTGATCAGAACAAAAGTTGCGCAGCACGCTTTCTAGCCGTTCACTGTTCGCTCATCTCTCATCGCTGTTTTCCTAATGGTCCGCTTCTTTAGCGCCCTCGGCGCGCCGCTGCTCGCGTTCGTCCAATATCTCGGCGAACTCGTCCTGCTGGCTGCTGACACGTTTCGTTCCATTTTCACCCACAAGCTCCGGTGGAAATTGTTTCTTAATCAAGTTGTCGAAATAGGATTGCTTTCGCAGCTCGTGGTCATAATCACCGGCGCGTTCACTGGTGCGGTGTTCTCGGCACAAACATTTTTTCAATTTAACAAGCTGGGAATGGGCTCGGCTGTAGGCGCGGTAGTTTCGGTTTCGCTCTGCCGCGAGCTCGCGCCGGTGCTGACTGCTCTGATGGTGGCTGGACGCGTCGGCGCAGCGATGTCAGCGGAGATCGGCACGATGAAAGTCACCGAGCAGATCGACGCCTTGCGCGCGCTTGCTGTTTACCCGGTTGATTACCTGGTAGTGCCGCGCGTCCTGGCCATGATGGTGTCGATGCCACTTCTGGTGGCGGAGTGCATCGCCGTGGGCACCGCAGCCGGTTATCTCGTTGCGATTTTCATGCTCGATATTAACGGCACTTATTATATGGCAAACATGGTTCGTTGGACGCGCAGTCGCGATATCATCATGGGTCTGTCCAAAGCGTTTTGCTTCGGAATACTCATCGTGTTCATCAGCTGCCAGAAAGGATTGGCCACACGCGAAGGAGCAGTTGGCGTCGGTCGAGCCACCACTGAGGCGGTGGTGAACGCCTCACTCGCAGTGCTGATCTGCAATTTTTTTCTCACCATGATGTTCAACATCATTTATCCAGCCGGGTATCAGTAAGGCTGCACAGTTGAGACTTGCAGCCTGAGCGTTGAAAGTTTGAGGAAGCGATGATCGAAGCGCCACCATCTCCGAACACGTCCGCGGAACGTCCTCTGGTTTCGGATAATCCGTCGCCCATGATTGCCGTGCGCTCGTTGCAAAAGAAAATAGGAGAACAGGAAATTCTTCGTGGCGTTGATCTACAGATCAGCAGTGGCGAAACGTTGGCCATCATTGGGCGGAGCGGTGGTGGCAAGAGCGTTTTATTGAAACACATGGTGGGATTGATGGAGCCCGATTCTGGGGAAATTTGGATCCAAGGACAAAACATCATTGGACTGAAGGAGCGCCAGCTCGGCGCGATCCGAAAAAAAGTTGGGATTCTATTTCAAGGTGGCGCGCTTTTTGATTCGATGACGGTTGAAGACAACATCGCCTTTCCTTTGCGCGAAGCCGGCGAGCGCGACCGAAAAGTTCTGCGCTCAAAAGTGACTGAGATGCTTGAGGTGATGGAAATGGAAGGGCAGGAAGATAAGATGCCGGAAAGTTTGAGCGGCGGGATGAAAAAACGAGTCGGTCTGGCGCGCGCCATCATTCGGCGCCCCTTGTGTGTATTGTACGATGAGCCAACAGCCGGTCTTGATCCTGTAGTCGCGGATAGCATCAATCGTTTGATTCGCCGGCTGCAACAACGCTTTGGAATGACCAGCGTGGTTGTCACCCACGACATGAAAAGCGCGTTTGATGTGGCCGACCGAATCGCCTACCTCCACGAAGGCCGGATCTATTTCACCGGAACGGCGGATCAGCTTCAGCAATCGAACGATCCACTCATTCAGGATTTCCTCCTCGGCCGATCTAACGGTGGAGGTAATTGACCCCGATTGCTTGCAGTCTCGACGGCGAAATGCGGTCGCGCGAGCGCTCCACTTACCTTGCGAAAATCAGCGGCAAGATCGACAATAACCATCCAAGATGAATCGGCACGAGCGAGGTTTGGAATTCAAAGTGGGCATTTTTGTTTTTGTGGGGCTGGCGATGTTAGGCGCGTTGCTCGTGCAATTCGGGCGGCTCGGTGAAGGCTTTAAGACCTACTACACCCTCACCGTGCGCTTCAGTGATGCGAGCGGACTGCTGAAGGGCACCGACGTCTTGCTGGCCGGAGCGAGAATCGGAAAAGTCGCGGGCGGGCCGAAGCTACTTCGTGAGGGCGATGGCGTCGCTGTACCACTAAAAATCTATGATTACATTAAGATCCCCCAGGAAGCGAAATTCACAGTGGGCAGTTCGGGGTTGCTCGGCGATCGCTTCGTGAATGTAGCCATACCGCCCGGACCTCAGAAAGCATATCTGCCGCCGAATGCAGACATCAAAGGTGCACGCGAAAGCGGCATCGACGATCTCACACGCTCAGGCGGTGCCCTCGTGAACGACCTCCGTGGTACCGTGCAAAAGATCGACACAACTGTGAACCGTCTGAATCAAGACACGCTTTCCCCGGCGAACATGGAAAACCTGAAGGCGAGCATGGAACATTTGAACGAGGCCACCGGCGCGTTGGCAGAATCTTCCAAGAAACTGGATGGCGTGATCGGCCAGGCAGATTCGGCAATGGCTTCCGCAAAAAAGGCCGCCGACGGTTTGCAGAATGCGATTACCGACACGCGAAAAGTTTTGAATACCGCCACACAAGGCAAAGGTTTGGTGGCGACGCTGCTGAATGATCAACAACTGTCGAACGATCTGCATGCGCTTGTAAGCAACCTGCGCGCTCACGGCGTCTTGTTTTACCGCGATAGCGCCGCAGGCAGTCAGGCAAAACCGCCGCCCCAGCAAAGCACACCGTCACGAAAAGCTCCACGTCGCTAAGACACGAATGGTCGTCGCGATGAGGACCTGTGGTACGTCCCGGGTTTGCTTTGAACGCTCAATCAGCCAAGTGCAATCGCGTGTACACATCCTCTCTGCTCAAACCATGTATCTGAATTGTTTTGTCGCGCGATTTTTCGCCGCTTTTTAGCACGATGCCTTTTCGAGGCAGTTTCAGTCGCTCGGCGAGAAAACGCAGCAGCGCCGCATTGGCCTTCCCTTCGACTGCCGGTGCGCGCAACTTGATCTTAAGTGCGCCGCCATGCTCGCCAACGACAACATCGCTCCTGGCATTCGGTACCACGTGAACCTGCAAAATTGCCATTCGCCGGATGATATCAGGGCAGTAGTGAACTTGCTCGACACATTTTGCCGGCGCATGCAATGCTCAATGTTAACAGAGCCATGACGGCAAAGGAGTTTCGCGAACTGGCGCTGAGCTTTCCGGAAGCGATTGAATCGGCGCACATGCATCACCCCGATTTTCGCGTCGGTGGAAAGATTTTCGCAACGCTCGAATATCCTAACGAGAACTCGGCGATGGTGAAGCTATCGCCCGACAGCCAAAAGGAATTTGTCGGAAGTAATCCCGACGTTTTCCAACCGGCGAAAGGCGCATGGGGTCGGCGGGGAGGCACAATTGTTCACTTGCCGACTGCCATAATCGACATGGTGCGAAAAGCGCTCACCGCAGCATGGCGAGACACAGCCCCGAACCGGCTATTGAAAGATCGCTAACGCAAGCCCACAGCTTTGCGAACGCGGTCCATGACTTGGTTGGCAATCTCGTTGGCGCGGGTTGCGCCGCGGGCGAGCACATCGTCGATATAGGACTTGTCCTTCAGTATTTCTTCACGGCGTTTGCGCATCGGCGCGAAATACTCCCACAGTTTTTGGAACAACTGTTTCTTGAAATCACCGTAGCCAGTACCGCCTTTTCCAAATCGCTCGCGCATGTCTGCGATTTCATCGTTCGACGCGACCAGCGAGTACAACTTGAAGATTGTCGATGTCGCCGGGTCCTTTGGCGCATCCACCGCCAGGGAATCGGTGACGATGCTCATCACGCGTTTTCGCATTTCTTTTTCGTCGCCGAAAATGTCGATGTTGTTCCCGTAACTTTTGCTCATCTTCTGCCCATCGATGCCAGGTACAGTTTCAGTTGCGGGCTGAATACGTGGCTCCGGTAGCTTGAAAATCTGCCCGTATGTCTCGTTCATCTTCACCGCGAGATCGCGGGTCATTTCGATGTGTTGTTTCTGGTCCTTACCGACTGGCACGACATCGCTGTCGTAAATCAAAATGTCCGCCGCCATCAGAATGGGATAGCTGAACAGTCCAACATTCGCGCTCATACCGCGTGCGAGTTTATCCTTGTACGAGTGCGCCCGCTCAAGCAATCCCATCGGTGCTATCGTTGATAATATCCAGGCGAGTTCCGTTACCTGCGGCACATCGGAATGCCGAAAAAGCGTTGCGCGGGCGGGATCGAGGCCGCACGCCAGAAAATCAAGTGCAACGCGCTGGCTGTTTGCGCGCAACATTTCCGGGTCGCGCAAACTCGTGAGCGCATGATAATCAGCGACGAAATAAAGCGCTTCGCCCTCGGCTTGCAGCGCTACGGCTGGCCGCATCATGCCAAAATAATTGCCGATGTGCAGAGCACCGCTGGGCTGAATTCCGGAAAGGATTCGCATGCGTTTGTTAGCTGTCATTCTGAGCGGAGTCGAAGAATCTCAGTTTTCTCTTGTGAATGTCTTTCATAAGTTGAGGGGAACAGTACGAGATTTGACTCGTTCCTCTCCCGACTCTCTCGCGCTGCCCTCGCCGCACAACCGTCCATGTCGCTCTCCCCGGTCGCTCCATTCTCGACTTCGCTCGGAATGGCAACCGCGTGTGTGCAGAGCACCGCTGGGCTGTATACCGGACAAAATGCGCATGGAAGTAAGTAAATGACGAATTAATGGCGAAGCGCAAATGCTGTAGCGTGCGCTGTCCTCAGCGCAATTTGTCGGACCCGCGATATCCGCTGACGACAGCGCACACCACATCCATTCGCCATGCCTGACTTCCTGCTGGTAAACCTGAGCGGCAGCGATTAGAACAACTGCTCATGGCTAAAAATTCAGAGCCTGTTTCGGTCGTCACCGGAGGTGCGGGTTTCCTTGGGTCGCATCTCGTTGACCGGCTTTTGGCAGAAGGTCATCGCGTCATAGCCATCGACAATCTGATCACCGGTAACACCGCGAACATTGGCCATCTCGCCGGCAACGAGAAATTCCGATTCGTTAAGCACAACGTCTCAAATTTTATTTTCCTTCCGGAACAACAGATCGATTACGTGTTTCACTTCGCATCCCCGGCCAGTCCCATCGATTATTTGGAGCTCCCGATTCCGACGCTGAAAGTTGGCGCGCTCGGCACGCACAACACGCTTGGTTTGGCCAAGGACAAGAAAGCCACGTTCATTCTCGCCTCTACGTCGGAGACGTACGGCGATCCGTTGGAGCATCCGCAAAAGGAAGATTACTGGGGCAATGTGAATCCCATCGGGCCGCGCGGCGTTTACGACGAAGCGAAACGGTTCGCCGAAGCAATGACAATGGCTTACCACCGCTATCACCGCGTGGACACGCGAATCGTGCGGATCTTCAACACGTACGGTCCGCGGATGCGCTTGCGCGACGGTCGCGTGGTGCCGGCGTTTATCGGACAGGCCCTCAGCGGACAAGCGCTAAGCGTGTTCGGCGACGGGACGCAGACACGCTCCTTCTGTTACGTCTCCGATTTAATCGATGGAATTTTCAGGCTTGCGATGAGCGATTTCCACGAGCCGGTGAACCTCGGAAATCCGCGCGAGATGACGATTAAACAGTTTGCAGAGGAAATCATTCGGATTACCGGGGCGAAATCTACAATCGAATACAAACCGCTGCCTGTGGACGACCCGAAGGTGCGCCAACCGGACATCACCCGCGCGAAAAAAGTCCTCAGTTGGCAACCGCGAGTTCAGTTCGACGAAGGTATCAAGAAGACGATCGATTACTTCAGAGAGTCTTTGAAAAGTTAAAGCGTTTACGCCTGCGGACGCTTTTTGTCATTCTTAGCTTGCGTAAAAATGTCTGGTTCTCTGCTGCGCATCTCAAGCAGTTAGCCAGAGATGTTTCGCTCCGCTCGACATGACAAAATGGTTAATGGCCTGGGTGGCACCGAAATTTCACTAGCGTTTGCCGCGATTTGGCTTTGAATCTCCCCATGTTCAAAGGTGCGCTCTTCCTGGCGCTCGGGTTCTTTGCCGTTTGTTTTCCCGTCGTGGCGCAGCAGGTCAAACATTCCGGACGTGCACAACATCGCGTCGCCGCATCTGCGTTGAAGCCGCTCGACACGGTTTCTAATCTGAGCATCTACCATCGCAATGTTACTAACGCGTCCAATTCCATTCTATTTCATCAGGGACCGGTTCGTGCGTGGTCCGATGGCGCGCAGTTA
>JBJMXF010000111.1:0-13104 GCA_045809725.1 Candidatus Udaeobacter sp.
AAATCGCGCCAATTCAAAAAGGCGGATCGGATCGCAAATTCTATCGAATCCGTTGCTCAGCGGAGCAGGCGCTCATTTTGGCGAAATACAATCTGGAGCGGGAAGAAAATCGCCACTACGTCACGATCGCGAATTTTCTTACCAAACACCGAATTCGGGTCCCTGAAATTTACTTTCACGATGCCAGCGAAGGTTTGATCTGGCTCGAAGACCTGGGCGAGCGCGATCTCTACAGTTATCGCGACGAAGGCTGGCTGGTGCGCCGGGCCTTTTACGAATCCGCTCTCGACCAAATCGCAGCGCTGCACGCATTGCCCGAATCGCTTTGTATCGAAATGAAGCAGCACTTGCCGGCCGAGTTCAATTCTGACCTTTACCTGTGGGAACAGAATTACTTTTTTGAAAATTGCCTCGGCCGTTTATTCAAAATCGAGGAACAAAAGTTGGCGCAGTTGGCGTCCCTGCCTGCGCTGCAGGAAATCGCAGATCGTCTGGCATCGTTCCCGAGAGTTCTGGTGCATCGCGATTTTCAATCGCAGAATATCATTATCCGAAACGGTCAGGCGTACCTCATCGATTTCCAGGGAATGCGACCTGGTCTTGCCGAATACGATCTTGCTTCCCTGCTCTATGACCCCTATGTCGATCTCGCAGAAGATGAGCGAGCGGAGTTGATCGCATACTATCGCGGCCGTCAGCTCGAAAATGGTCTCGCCATTAACGGCGATTTCGATCTCAAATTACGGCTCTGCGCGATGCAACGGCTGATGCAGGCGTTAGGGGCTTACGGATTTCTTGGCTTGGTGAAAGGTCACAAACATTTCCTCAAGCATGTCGCTGCCGCGATGCAGTCGTTGCAGCGTGTCGTAGCGGAAGTCGACGGGCTAAGCGAACTGGATCAAACATTGCGGCAACTGAAGTAACCAGGGGTGAACGGGCTGTCCTCAGCACGTTGGCTAAAGGAGTGCGGCTCTGCCGCCTAACATTTTCGGCGATTCACTTGCCGCCATTTTGAGGACAAGACGATCCGCCTTGGAAGGTCGGGGATTATTTCAGCGTAATTTCCCACACACGCTCACAGCAGCGGTGGATGGCGAGGACCGTTCTTGTTTGAAATGAAGTCATTTCGAACGCCGGCGAGGGGAAAGGAAACTAACCGAACATCAGTATGCGCATTCCCTGATACCCTGCGCCGCCACGATGAACCCCCACGCTGCTTTCAGTCACCCGACCGCACAGCTTGCAATCCACGAACATTAGTATGTCAGCTCGGTCTGTCCTTTTGCATTGCAAGTCGTTCATGATAACCTTTTCTCTACGTAAATTGGTTTATGCCTCAACTTGATCGCAACTCGCAAAGAGAGAACAAACAGCGCGGTAACGAACCGAACTTTAATTGGCGCGGCGTTGTTCTAATTGTTATCGCCTTCAGCTTGATCGCGATGGCGATGCTCTTCTACCGGGGCGGCATGCAACCTGTTGAAGACGTGCCTTACAATCATTTCCTAGAGCTGCTCGAGAACAAGCAGATCGTTAGCGACAAAAATTATCCTCTCCAATTGGTCGTCGAGGATGGGCGGCCCACGCAGACGCTCCGAGGAGCATACATCCGGCAGGGCGCAGGCGCAGCCCCCTCACAACCGATTCCGTTCCGCACCACCATCTATTTGAATTTCACCAATGACCTGCAAAAAAAGCTTTCCGACGCCGGCATGCAGCCCGCCATCAAAACAGAATCAAACATGCTTGCGCAGACGGTGGTCGGTTTCCTGCCGATAGCGCTTTTCCTGTTGGTCCTCTATTTCCTGTTTCGCCAACAGATACGCATGGCTGGCAAAGGCGCGCTCAATTTTGGCAAGTCCAAGGCGCGCATGCTCGCCCGGGACAAAAACAAGATCACGTTTCGTGACGTAGCCGGCGTCGAGGAAGCTAAAGACGAGGTGCAGGAACTGGTCGAATTCCTGCGCGACCCGAAAAAATTTCAGAAACTCGGTGGCCGTATTCCGAAGGGCGTATTGATGGTTGGCCCGCCCGGCACTGGCAAGACATTGTTGGCCCGCGCCATTGCGGGTGAAGCTGACGTGCCGTTCTTCTCGATCAGCGGTTCCGATTTCGTCGAGATGTTCGTCGGCGTCGGCGCCTCCCGCGTTCGCGACATGTTTGAGCAAGGAAAGAAATCCGCGCCGTGCATTATTTTCATCGATGAAATTGACGCGGTAGGCCGTCACCGCGGCCATGGCGTAGGCGGCGGACACGACGAGCGCGAGCAAACGTTGAATGCGCTGCTCGTGGAGATGGACGGCTTCGATACGCAGGAAGGCGTGATCATCATTGCAGCCACGAACCGGCCGGACGTTCTTGATCCGGCGTTGTTGCGACCGGGCCGCTTCGATCGCCAGATCACCGTCAATTTGCCGGACGTCAAAGGCCGCGAAGAGATCCTGCGCGTTCACGCAAAGAAAGTGAAGCTAGCCGAGGGCGTCGATCTCGCTGTGATCGCGCGCGGCACACCCGGTTATTCCGGCGCGGAGTTGGCCAATGTTATCAATGAAGCGGCATTACTCGCCGCGCGTCGCGGATTAAAAGGAATTACGCTCGCGGAACTGGAGGAAGCGCGCGACAAAGTTCGATGGGGCAAAGAACGCCGGAGCCTTGCGTTGAGCGAGAAAGAAAAACAAAACACTGCGTATCATGAAGCCGGCCACGCGCTGTTGCTCGTTCTTCTTCCGCACACTGAGCCATTGCACAAGGTTACCATTATCCCGCGCGGACCCTCGCTTGGTTCGACGATGTGGTTGCCGGAGGAAGATAAATACACCAATCGCAAGAACGAATTGCTGGCCAGTCTCGCAGTCTCCATGGGCGGCCGCGTCGCGGAAGAAATTATCTTCGGCGATATCACCAACGGCGCGCGCGGCGACATCAGAGGCGCCACGGCCATTGCGCGTCGCATGGTTTGCGAATGGGGCATGAGCGAAAAAATGGGCATGGTCGAATACGGCGAACACGAAGATTACGTTTTCCTCGGACGCGACATCTCCCGGGCGCGCGACTACAGCGAAGCGACTGCCGAGCAAATCGACCAGGAAGTGCGCAGGCTGATCGACGACGCCTATCAACTCGCCAAGCACACGTTGATTACCAATCGCGACACACTCGAAACAATCGCCAAAGCGCTGCTCGAATACGAGACTTTGGACGGCTCGCAAATCAAAGAGATCCTCGAGCACGGCCGCCTGATTAATCCGCCACCCGGCATTGGCGGGACGCCCAGCAAAAAACCAGCGCCCGAAAAACCGCCCAAGCAAGTAATCGCTCCCGACGTCGCCCCGCCGCTCCCCGGCGCCCTCGGCGGTGCCCCCGCGTAATTCTGCGATTCTGGGGAGCGCACGCGTCCACGCGTGTTGGTGATTGCGTTCCGCGATCACGGACTTCAACCCAACAGAGTGCGGACGCCGAGATCCCACCGATCAGCACACACATGTAAATCATCGTGGTGCTCATGTCTTCTTACCCCGTGAGATACCGTCGCAATCGCTTTTTGATGCAACCTTTGCCCACGCGGTCTTGAGATATTTCTCGCGTTGCGCTGCATCACTTTCGCTGAGGCAGCCTTCCCAGTAGAATGGCGTAACAACTCGCGCACCTGATCAAGCAGTTTAGCTTTGCCCGCCGCCGGCCTTCTCAATATTCTCTCTGCCGTGGCAGCGATTTGTCGTCCCAAGTCCCAAACTCAAGCCGGATTAGACCCAAATTCTGGGTATTTCTCTTGAAACGTCCAAAAATTGGGTCGAATTCTCGTTAGGACTAAAGCGTGCTCGCGACTATTCGATACTCCTTTGCGTTGATGTTCCTCTTTGGCTGCGGTGGGTGCGCGAGACACTATGCGGGCAGGGTAGTTGACGTGCATGGGCGGCCCGTTTCACATGCGCGCGTCGAAGGTTCTGGCATGCACGGCGGCATGATTACCGGCGAAGGGCCGTTCACAGTCCACACGGTCGCTGATGCAGATGGCAAGTTTACAATCGTCACTTCGGACTGGCCGGGCGACATTACGGCCACGTCACCGGATTCAAAGCGGCATGGCCATGTTAGTCTTGCTACATCCGAACCACGCGTCGTGATTGTCATACGATGAGTCCTAACCAATCGATGAAGCCAACGGCCCTATGGCGAAATAAGTTCAGCGTGTTTGCCACGACACCCTGCCGTGGCTTATCTCGTTCTCGTTAGGTCTATGACGCGTTGTCTCGTGGTTGCGTTCGGAATGAATCTGCTTGCCGTTCCGATGCAAGCTGCCCGCCCGACGATCACGGTTGACGGAATGTTCGTTGACGCAGCCACTGGCCGCGGGATTCCGAATGCCCGCGTCGAGCTGCGGCAGCGGCATTGGGGTTTTCCGCTGGACCCGGCGGAGACACCGCTCGCCATAGCCACCACAAACAGACACGGCTACTTTCGGTTCAGCGGTCAGTGGCGTGGTCGCTTTAGACTTTGGTGCTACGGTAGAGACCATAAGATGGGCATACGTGAGATCAGCGGTGAGCACCACGGTCTTCGTATCGCCGGTGATTGATGCGATGCGCCCTCAACGACCTAACCATGCGATGGAGCGAACGGCGGACCGCTGTACCCCCTACTTTTGAGATGACTTCCACACTTCCACTTCGAGAGACACGCGCCCTCGTCCGCCGTCGCTCATCTTGTTCTCGTTAGGCCTTTATCACATGACATCGCAAGCATCACCGTCAGCATTCCGAGCCAGCAACGGCGAACTCGCTTGGCGACGCGACGACATTGAAGCTGCACTTACTTCGCTCGCTGCTGAAGGTCGCGCCATTTTGGGTGGCGAGGTATGGCTCATTACAGGTCCTAACAGCTGGCACGGTCTGATTCCGCAGCGTGATGGTAGCCCACCTGCAGTATACTCTTGGGAGACTCTGCCTCGTTCTTCAGCCGAGTCTTGGTCGGCGTATTGCCAACGCACAGCTAGAGAGAGTGTCGCAGCAGTCGGCGAGATTCACGTCGAGCAGGAGACGCTTCCAGAGCTTATAGATCGACTCCGATTCAACGTCACCTTGTCATCGAGCAACCGGCCTAACCAATCGCTCGAGCCAACCGCTGGCCGCCGCGATGAGCAGATGTGATTTTATAAAACAGTTCAGTGAGTCTGCCATGCTCGCAGTCGCCGGCGGTGGCTCAGCTCCTTCTCGTTAGGCGTATAGCCGCCATGACCATTGCCAACGTCATCCTCGCCACACAAATCCCGTATGTGATGGTCATGCTGTTGTGCTTCTTGGTCATCCCGGTGGAGCTCGGTTGTTTCTTTGCCTTTCAGCATTCCGTGGTCGGCATCTGGCCGTGTCTCGGCCTGGTCATATTGGCCAATCTCGTTTCAGTCGCTGTAGGCTATTTTCTTATGGCGCTCATTCCGGTGCCGCTCGGCTTCACCAGCCATGAGGCTGACCCCCCTTACTTCTACGGTGTCCTCATCGGATTTTTAGTCGCGTTCCTGCTGAGTTGGTTCATCGAGTATCTGGTGGTTCGGTTGTTCCGGCGGCGCTTCGCATTCATCCAGTTGCGTCGCACGATGTGTGTCGCGAACGCCGCGAGCTACATGGTCGTGCTCATTGTGATGCTATGGCGTTTCTGATTCACTGTTTCAGTCCGTGGCGACGCGAAACGCCTAACCAATCGCTCCAGCCAACCGCTGGCCGTTTTGATGAGTAGCTTTAACATGACTCCGACACTCAACTCAGTAGCAGAGCTCGCTGCCGCCAGCGGTGGCTGAGCTCCGTCTCGTTAGGCCCTTAACGCGCGTCGTGCGAATGAACCGGAAAAAACTTGTCGAAGCTAGCGAGCGCCTCACCAGCATCTTCGGCTACTGGCCTTCCTTCCATGATGCGGAAGTTATCGAGTTTAATCTCTGGCGGGGCGACCGTCGATGCTGATGCACAGACCTACGTCTTCCCGACACTTACGACGAAGATCCACCTTTGGGAGCTCACATCTGACCTCGATGCTCGCGGATATTACATCCTTCGCCATCACACACTCGCTACTTTGCGCTTTCATGATATTTCCGAACTCCGTTCTACTGCTTGCGCGTGGAGGTCCTCGACGCGCAGCCGTTACCCGATGCCGAGCAGAAGGCCTAACCAATCGCTGGAGCCGACCGCTGACCCGCGTACAGCCTCCCTTTCCGTGACTAACACAAGCTCATTTCAGTCCAGCCTCGCTGTTATCAGCGGTGGCTGATCTTATTCTCGTTAGACGCCAACCCCTCATGCGATTACGTCACGTCTACCTCGCATTGTGCGTCATAGGAGTTGTCGCTCCGTATGCCGAATTGATACCGTGGCTAGCCCAGCACGGCCTGCAGCTGGGGCTACTCGTGCGCGAGCTGTTCGCCACGCGCATCGGAGCTTTCTTCGGCCTCGATGTTGTCGTTTCGGCTATCGTGCTCTTTGTGTTCGTCTTTCGCCGAGCGTGCAGCGCTCGGTATTCGCCACCTCTGGCTGCCTATCGTGGCGACGCTCGCCGTGGGTGTTTCGTGCGGTTTACCCTTATTCCTCTATATGCGAGAGCGAGTCCGCGATGCCACGAAACGCATCTAACCAAGCGATGCAGCGAACCCCTGGCCGTTGTACTGAAAAGCTCAAGGATGATTTATGAGGGATGAAATGAAAGCAAAACTCGCCGTCGCCAGCGTGGCTCAGCTCTGTTTCGTTAGGGCGTGAAGGGCACCGTTATGGAAAGCGAATGAGCGAAGACGACGCGGCAACGGGTCCGGCCATGTACGTTGGCACGATGGACGTGTACCTGAATCGCTGGTTCGCCACGTACGAGGAGGCACGAGCGGCGCGCCAATTTGAGGGAGGGTATCTCTTCCCATACAAGCATCATTTCTTCATCGCACGTGCCGAAGCGGTTCGCGAACTCGGCCTCGATCCTGCCGACTCCGATTGGGAGCGCATCGGCTGGGATTGGGTGCGTCCGCACGATGTCGAGGCATGGCAACGTTTGAAAGAGAAGCGAGAGCAAGCAGCGTGAACTCCCCTGTTATCCAACCGCGATCTGACCAGGGGGTGCATTAGACGTCTTTCCTCTCACGCGCTGCCGTTCTGATTGCCTCAACAAACTGCGCTGCCGGTCGGATTCGCCTTGACTTGCCGCCCCCTCCTTGACCAGCATTGCACGCATGAACCTAAGGAGAAATACACTGAACGATTATATTCGCCTCAACGTGTCGATTCTATGTTTCGGCATGTCACTGCTGCTTGCAACGATGTCGTCCGCCCAACAGAAGGCCGCGCAACAGCCGTCCGCGCAACAGCAAGGCACCAAACTCCAGGAGATAGCACAATACCTTAGTCTCACGCCTCAACAGAAAGACAAAATTCTACCTATTCTGGCTGATGAGGCACCGAAGGTGCGGGAGATTAAGAATGACCCTTCGCTCTCACGGATGCAGAGAACCCAACGAATTAAGGCGATCCATCAGCAAAATGATCCAAAGATGAAGGCAATTCTGTCACCTGAACAGTATCAAAAGCTTCAGGCGATGCGGCACAAGTCAATCTCAGACGCGTATCATTGATCCTGGGCTGGTCGAATTAACTGATGCGGGGCAATCAGGTTGGGGCGCGCTGCTAGCACTAGCAAAGTCCAACCAATCCAGAAAGCCAACGGCCCCGTCGCGCAACAAGTTCAGAGTGTTTGCCACGACATCGCTCCCATGGCTTATCTCCGTCTCGTTAGATGATTGAGCCCGATCGCCCCAAAACCGAACTCAATTTCAAATTTTATCGCCAGGCAACGAACAAGATCGCTGGGATCTCGGACCGAGCGGCCGCATTTCTGCGCGGATTCTTTTAGCGGCGCGTTTCGAGATCATTCGCAAACCGAGTCGCTGCGTGCATAATCCGCTGTACTCGATGGGAACAAAAACGCTCGCCGTGCTCATCACGATAGCGTTCAGCATGATTGGAGTGTTGGGTGACTACTTCCTCAAGCTCGCAAGCGCGAAAGAGCAGTCGCTCCGGACCAGTTGGTTTTATCTCGGCTTTGCGCTCTATGCGTCGACTGCATTCGGTTGGGTGTTCGTGATGAAACACCTGAAGCTGGCTACCATCAGCGTCCTGTACTCTGTCTCTCTGGTGTTGCTGCTCACCGCGATCGGGGTGGTGTTGTTTCACGAGTCACTAAATTACTTAGAGGTGATCGGAATCGGCTTGGCTGTGGTATCGCTCGTGTTATTGATGCGCTTCGCTTAAGGGTCGTAGATGAAATCGGAAAGTTGCTTTTGATTTTACAGGTAAGTTGTCGATGTTGAGTTGGCGGATGAATAGCGCGCAGATAGCAGTCATTCTGAAATCATTCGACGCTCCGGATGACGTCCGCGTGATGGAGAAAGGGAAATTTGAGTTAGTCCGTCTGGGCGGAATTACAATTGGTCGTGCGACGTATGAGCCGGGGTGGAAATGGAGCGAGCACGTCGGCCCAAGTGTTGGCGCCATACGTTGTCCCATAGAACATGTCGGGCTCGTTCTCTCGGGAACCGCGACTGTTGCGTTCGACGATGGCCGAATAATTGAGCTTCACACAGGCGACCTGTTTTATGTTCCGCCGGTGCCGCACGATAGCTGGGTCATCGGCGACAAACCCTATGTGTCACTGCATTTCCTCGGAGCCGAGACTTACGCCACTAAAAGCCGTTGAAACGGCTTATGCCGCTCTGGTTGCACATCCACCGGGCTCAAGCCCGGTGTTAATCAGCGCACCAACGCAGACACGGCGATCGCAACACCAACGCGACGGATGCCTTAACACTGGCTTTCGCGACTAATCTCATTAACACCGGCTTTCAAGCCGGTGTTACAAAACATTCACATATGGAAGCTGTTTCAACAGCTTTATGAGTTGAACGCCTCATCGCGTGGCACGGCTCCTCGATAGGGCTGGACGACGCGACGGCTTTATTTTAAAACCGGCGAATGAACAAGTCAGTCCGAATACTTTTGCTGGCAACGATCATGCCATTTTGCGCACGAGCAGCAGAGCAAGGCGGCGGCACACTCACAAGCACCCTTGCCAGTCAGGGACTTGCCGGCGCGAAATTGGAGCGACGCTACGGAAATCATCTGTTAGTTCCGGTTTCCATAAATAATCGGCGCGGCGCGCTGATGATCGATACCGGATCGCCTTACACCCTGATCGATCGCAACAGCGTGAACACGTTCGGTCTTACGGTGGAAAAGACTGACTCGAGTGTCGGCGGTTTGTTTGGCCGCGCATGGGAGCGTTACGGGACCAGCAAAGTCAAAACCATCGCCATGGGCAACTGCATGGTGACAAATGTTCCTGTGGCAATCGCTGATTTGTCTAGCATGAATCCGAACCGCGACGCTACAGCGACCGGGTCGCACATTTCCGAGTCCAAACCCATGGCACATTTCAATGGTGTGCTCGGCTCGCGTGAGATGGTCAAGTTTGGGATGATCATCGATTGCACGCGCCAGATGCTTTACATCAATCCGAACGGCGCAAGCTCCGCGGTAAGCCAGAGTCTCGCGAGTTTCCTGGCCGGTCGCGGTTTTACGCGAGTTCCGATGCGACTCAACTCGAATGCTCACTTCGATGTTGAAGGCGCGTTGAACGGACACGCAACGCGGTTTCTCGTGGATACCGGTTCGACAACGACGCTGATCGACAAGCAAGTCGCGGTGAAATCCGGAACGGGTGTGACCGCGCTTGCGGGCTACGGTGTGGGAGGGGCTGGCAACATGGTGGAAGGCGTCAATCGCGCCGCAGTGAAGGAACTGGCAATCGGAAGTTTCAAGCTGGCAAACGCCGAAGTGGTTGTGGCGCACGTGTCAGGCGACATTCTGCTTTCGAAATCGTCCGGGGAATCGAATGCCGGCGTGTTGGGCCAGGATTATCTGGCGACCAATTTCGCCGTGATCGACATGGGCGGCAAAGCGCTTTACCTGCGCCGCCCCGATTCGCGCTGAGTACGGTTTGACCGAATTTTGAGCCACCGGCCTGTGGCCGGTCTCAGCCCCGCACTGCTGACAGCAAGCGGACGGCCCACAGGGCCGTGGCTACAGGTTAAATCTCGCTATTTAGCGTTTCATCAGTTTTGGAACGGCCGCCTTTGCGAGGTTCGTGAAGGCGGCGACCGCGGTGTTTGCTGCTGAATCCCTGAGCCGCAACAAACCAATATCCAACCCGAGATTTTTCCCATGCAAACGGATCGGCCTTAACTTCAGGTTCTCGCGGCCGCGCAATGCGATCTTTGGCATCAACGCGCCGGCTTGCGACGGACCGAGCGAGCGAAGCAGAGTCTCGATCGCACTGATCTCAGCAATCACATGGGGGCGGACCTGATGCTTTCGGCAAATTTCGTCTGACATTCTCCGCATTACAAAACTGTCCGGCAATTGCAGCAGACGTTGCTGGTGTAGTTTTGCGAAATCGATCACGCGCCGGTTTGCCCACGGATGGTTCGGCGCGACGATCAGCGCAAATTCATCGGTGCAAAGACGCTCGTAACTAAGATTTGGTGAATGGCGGGTCAGAAAACCGAGGCCAACATCCATGCGGCCTTCTTCGAGTGCCGTCTCGATTTCAGTGGATGAGATTTCTTCGATCGTGACGCTGATTGACGGATGATCGGCGACAAAGGCGCCGAGAAGTTGCGGGATGAGCGGCACATTCAGCACCGGAATCACACCCAGCCGCAATGCGCCGCGTAGTTCACCGGGTTCACCGTTCAGCTCGTGCAGGAGATTTTCCACTTGATGAAGAAGCGCTCGGGCGTGCTCCTGAAAAATCAAACCTCGCGGAGTGAGCAAAATCCGTTTGCCGCGGCGCTGGAACAGAGGCACGCGAAGACTCGTTTCCAAATCCCGCATTTGCTGCGAAACACTTGGTTGCGAAATGCCGAGCCGGTCAGCGGCGCGGCTAAAGCTCCCCGCCTCGGCAACTGCGAGAAAATACCGGAGATGGCGAATGTCCAATGGCTCCGACATGCGACAAGCATATTGTTCAGACGATTCGCGAAATGCAATCAGGAGCTTGACCCCGAATACGTTCAGGGTTGATTGCCGGCCAGGGTTTTGCTTGCATAGGCAAAACTTATCATGGTATTTGTGAAACCTTGGAACATGCAAAAGACTTCGAGAAGCCAATTCGTAAATCTTGTAGCCACCGGCCTACGGCCGGTCTTTGGCAAGCGTGATGATCGTAAGAGACGGCCCACAGGGCCGTGGCTACAACGATTCCTCGCCATTTCGCTGAGCTTTCTCGTATTAGCAGGCTGTAACAAGAAGTCCGGTGCGACCATTCAGAATTCAAACAAAGTCCGCGTCGGTTACATCGGTTTAACCTGCGAAGCTCCGATCTACGCCGCTTACGAAAAGGGATACTTCAAAGAGGAGGGGCTGGAGCCTGAACTGGTGAAGTGCAGCTGGTCAACTTACAAGGATGCACTGGCGCTTGGCAGCTACGACATCACTCATCATCTGGTGATGTACTTTCTGAAGCCGATCGAGCAGGGATTGGATGTCAGATTTTTGGCCGGAATTCACCGCGGATGTTTGCGCGTTCAAGCGGGCGTGAAAACCGACATCCACACCGTTGAAGACCTGAAAGGGAAACGAATCGGTGTTCCCGGAATGGGCACGCCTCCATTCGTTTTCGCGAATCGTGTCTTCGGCGTTCACGGAATCGACGCGGGCAAAGATATTACGTGGAAAGTTTTTCCGGCGGGTGAACTAGGTCTGGCGATCGACAAAGGCGAAGTGGACGCAGTCGCTAACGCCGAACCGATTGGAAGCCTCTTAATCGCCGAGGGCAAAGTCAGAAACATTGCCGACCAGGTAATCGACGCTCCTTACAAGGACGAGTATTGCTGCGAAGTTATCGCCAACGGCAAATGGGTAGATGCCAATCCCGACACGGCGGCCAAGGCAACACGTGCATTGTTAAAAGGCGCCAAGTGGGTCGAGACCAATCCGAGGGCTGCGGCGATCATGGCCGTGGAAAAAAAGTATCTCGCTTCCACGCCCGAACTGAACACCGTCGCGCTCGCGCGCTTGCGCTATATACCAAGTGTTCAGCTAGCTGAAGAGTCCGTGCAATCCGCCGGCCGGGAAATGAAAGTCGCGAAGATGCTTTCACCCGAGACAGACACCGAAGCACTGGCGAAACGCGCTTTCATGCATCTTCCCGGCGTGACGGATGAGTGGATTAAGACAATCGAAGTCGAAACAATTGCCGGCGGCCAGGTTTCACCTAACGAAGATATCAGGCTGATCGCGGCCTTAATTCAAAAAGACAGCGGAGATTCGTGCTGCCGAAGAAAAATGTTCGATCAACCCGACCAGGATGCGCCGAATCTCGCCGACCCCGACGCGCCGTGTCTCCAGAAAAGCACGGTGACTGCGCAGGAATAAGCCGAAGGCGAGGAGAACGACTGATATCGCGCTGTCATGTTGAGCGGAGCGCCGTAACGAAATGCGAAGCCTGAGGCCGGGCTTTCCAACATCTCTGTCATTTCTGCGCGAACATGGCCAGACGTGATCTGAGATTCTTCGCTTAGATCAGAATGACATTGGGCAGACGAATAATGAACGAGGATACGACGGCTTCCAAGTCATCAACACTGCCTTGGCCGGTGCAACTGGCTGTTCCGGTCGCCAGTTTGATTACCTTCGGGACTCACCTGCTGATCGCACAAAAAGCGCCGCCGCTCGAGACACATTCTTACATGCTGCTCTTTTGGGAAATTCTCGGCGTCTCAATTGTTCTCTCAATTGCCCAAAAGTTCTGGCCTGCACTGCGCAAATGGATGCGGCACATCTGGCCGATTTTTACTGCTGCAATCCTGTTAATTGGTGTCTGGGACGTGATCACGGCAGGCTTGCACTTGCTTCCGCTGCCGTACTTTCCCGGACCTGCAGCAATTTTACGCAGTCTCATTAGCGATCGGGCGCTTTTATTGGATAGCACGTGGCACTCGCTGGTTTTGCTCCTGAGCGGCTACACGCTCGGCGTGATGATCGGACTTGTTAGTGGTGTGTTCATAGGCTGGTCGAGCTC
>JBJMXF010000112.1:0-4425 GCA_045809725.1 Candidatus Udaeobacter sp.
TAAACGGCGAGTACGCACGCGAACTCAGCGATGAAAACTTTTACGAACTAGGTGTCGCGACGCTGAAGTCGACCGCGGTGAAGGTGGATAATTATCCAGAGCGATACGTGCGCGCCGCGCTACAGACGTGCAAAGGAAAGATCAACACATTCGACGAACTGCCGACGTACTGCGGATTCTACTTCACGGATGATTTTGATTACGATCCGCAGAGCGCGGCGAAACACCTCACTCCTGAAAATAAACCGCGACTTGAAGCCGTTCGCGATGCCTTGAGTTCACTTGAGAAATTCGACGTTACAGAAATCGAAGCGGCACTTAAAACGACCGCGGCAAAGCTCGGAATAAAATTCGGCGCAATCGTTCATCCCACACGACTCGCCGCGACCGGCAGCACTGTGGGACCAAGCCTTTACCATCTGCTCGAAGTTCTCGGGAAGGAAAAGGTGCTTGCACGCATCGACCGTGCGCTTCGGAGCACAGGCTTCTAGCCTGTGGGGCAGCCAGGCATCTTGCCTGGCGTGTAACGATTCGGCAGGCGAGACGCCCGCCGGCCCGTCAGGCAAGATGCCTGACCTACTTCTTCGCTGCCTTCGCCCAAGTGTCTCTCAACGTTACGGTGCGAGTCCACACCTGCTTTTCAGCTGTCGAATCTGGGTCGAGCGTGAAATAGCCGAGGCGCTCAAATTGATAGCGTTCTGCGGGACGCGCATTCGCAAGTGCGGGTTCGGATTTTGCCTTCGCTACTTCCAGCGAATGCGAGTTTATGAACGATTTGAAATCGCCGCCGGCATCCGGCTCGGGAACAGTGAAAAGCCGATCATACAATCGAACTTCCGCATCAATTGCGTGACCTGCGCTCACCCAATGAATCGTCCCTTTGACTTTACGGCTCGCAGTCGGACCACCTGATTTGCTATCGAGATCCACGGTGCATCGCAGCTCGGTCACGTTGCCGGCCTGATCTTTCATCACTTCCTCGCACTTGATGATGTAAGCGTATTTCAGCCGCACCTCGCCGCCCGGTCGAAGCCGAAAATATTTCGGCGGTGGCGTTTCCATGAAATCGTCGCGCTCGATGTAAAGCTCGCGGCCGAATGGAATTTTGCGTGTTCCAGCACTTGGATCCTCGGGATTATTGATCGCATCGAGCTCTTCGGTTTTTCCTTCCGGGTAATTTGTCAGTACAACTTTGATGGGTCGCAGCACCGCCAGCCGCCGCGTTGCAGTTCGGTTCAACTCGTCGCGTACCGTGTGTTCGAGCAGAGCTATGTCGGTGATGCTCGGATATTTTGTGATCCCGACGTTGTACGCGAGGCTGCGCAACGCGGTCGGCGTCACACCGCGCCGGCGCAACCCGGAAATGGTCAGCATGCGCGGATCATCCCAAGCGTTCACAAGCTTCTCGTTTACTAGCTGGATCAATTTGCGCTTACTCATCACGGTGTATGTCAGATTGAACCTCGCGAATTCGTACTGATGCGGGCGCGGCTCCGGAACTTCGAGCGCGTCCAGGATCCAATCGTAAAGCGGCCGATGCACTTCGAACTCCAGGGTGCAAACCGAATGTGTGATTCCTTCGATATAATCGCTGAGCGTATGCGCCCAGTCATACATCGGGTAAATGCACCATTTATCGCCCGTGCGATGATGCGTTGCGTGTCGAATCCGGTAGAGCACCGGATCGCGCAGCCACACATTAGCCGCGCTCACGTCAATCCTTGCCCGCAACGTGCGCGCGCCATCAGGAAACTCGCCCGCTTTCATCCGCGCAAACAGATCGAGACTTTCATCGACCGGACGTTCGCGAAAGCTGCTGGCCTTGCCGAGACGACGATATTCATCCGTTTCCTCAGGACTCATGTCGTCAACGTACGCCTTGCCTTTGCGAATGAGTTCCACTGCGTACTCGTAGAACCGATCGAAATAATCCGACGCATAGAATGGCGCGCCGCCGAGTTTTTTGTCTGCCCAACCGTCGATCAACCAATGCACGTCAGTCATGATTGATCTGACGTATTCCGCTTCCTCCTTCGTCGGATTGGTATCGTCCATGCGGATGTTGCAAATGCCGTCGAACTCGCGCGCGATCCCAAAATTGAGGCAGATCGATTTCGCGTGGCCGATGTGCAGATAACCATTTGGCTCGGGCGGGAAACGGGTAACAATCTGCTTGTATTTTCCCGTGCGCAGATCCTCCGCGATAATGTCGCGAATGAAGTCGGAAGGTCTCTCTGTTTCAGTCGTCATCGTAAGGCGCAAAGTATCGGGGAACGTGTAGATCGACAACTCGCGCGGAACGCAGTGTCTGGGGAGCGCACGCGTCCCGGCGAGCGGGTTTCGGCGTCCCGCCGAAACAATCTTTAGCGACGTTCAGCGCCTCCTGCAGCACAGGATTAGCCAAAGTTCGCGATCGCGAGACGCGCTCGCCAGCACGCGGAACGCGTGCGCTCCCCAGACACTGCGCATTCGCTCCCGGCCGCGACAGCAGTATCGTCTGCCGGCTGGAATGGATGATCAATCAATTACCGATCGCTACACACTCGCCGATCTCGAGAAATGGCCTGAGATCATGCGCGACACCGATCCGCCGATTCGCCTTGGTGTTTTCGGCGACCCTGTAGCGCATTCGCTTTCACCGCAGATACAAAACGCAGCGCTGCGCGCGTTCGAGATCAACATGCAATACGCACGGTTTCACATCCGACCGAATGAATTGCGTTCAGCCCTACGCTTTATCCGCGAGCTCGATTTTATTGGGATCAATCTCACGGTGCCCCACAAAATCGCGGGCCTGACGCAAATTGACGTGGCTGATGAATCGGCGAATCGCTGCGGCGCAGTGAATACACTTCGGCTACACGAGAATAAATTAGTCGGCTCAAATACTGACGCTGAAGGATTTTCACGCGCAGTACGCAGCGAGTTCTCAATCGATTTGCGAGATCTCCGGGTCATGATCCTTGGCGCGGCCGGAGGCACAGGTCACGCCTTAGCCTGGCAATGTGCGTTGGAAAATTGTGAGCGCCTGGTCCTGGTCAATCGTACTCCCGCAAAGACAACGGCGCTAATAGATCGGTTGCGGTCTTCCTTTGTCGGACCACGCGTGCTTGGTCCTGTCGCGCGCCTCGAAGCCGTCGAATGGGACGAGAGCGTGGTGCGCGCGCAACTCGCAGACATCGACCTGATCGTCAACGCCACCCCGCTGGGAATGAATCCCAGCGATCCCGCACCGATTCCGGCACGATTGCTCGCACCGCACCACATTGTCTTCGACTGCGTGTATCGCCCAACCAAGACCGCGTTGCTTCGTGCAGCGGATGAAGCTGGCGCGCGCGGCGCGAATGGGCTGTCAATGCTGCTGCATCAAGCCGCTCTGTCATTTTCCCTCTGGTTCAATCGCGAAGCGCCGATTGAAGCGATGCGCTCAGCGATCGCGCTGTGATTCGTTAGGCGTGGATTCAGTCGCAAACGCGCCGTTGCCTTCATCGAGATACGTGGTCGAACCGACCCGCGACATTCGAAGCGATTGTCGCCACGTTCCCGATCGGAAATGTTTTGTAGCTTCGATTGTGTTCGCTTGGTAGGGACGCCGCGCTGCGGCGTCCGGTCGGCGCAGCGCGGCGACCCTACCAGTCATGGCTTCGAACAAAATTCTGCCGTCCATCTTCTCCGGCGGTTTGATGCCGAGAATCTGCAAAATTGTTGGCGCAAGATCGACATTGCCAGTCGCGACGTCATTCGTTTCGCCGCGCTTAAAATCCGGACCGGCAGCAATCAAAGTGTTGTGCATGTCGAATCGGCTGAGTGTGGCGTGCGTCCCCTTTCCTGTCGCTCGTTGCCAATCCGCGTCGATCATTCCCGCGACGTCGAATTGGTTTTTTGAAGCGTCCCATCGAAACGCCATCACTACATCAGGCGCCCGATCGTTTTGGATGCCGGCCTGTTCGAGCGAGAACGTTCCCTCCATGGGTTGTTTTGAAAAGATCACTCCGGCGAAATCAGATTGCTGCAAGAACTCAACGAGACGACGCACTACCGTCGAGTCGTGTCCTACAATGTAGAAAAGTACGCTACCGCCGTTGCCAGCCAGCATGATCTCCCCGGGCTTCGGTTCATTGGTGAATTCGGTCGTCGCGGAGAAGCCCGCCTCGTTCAAAACTTTTGCCACATCAATCGATCGTCTGATCGTGGAGAAACCATGATCCGACACAATAAACACGTCCGTTGTTTCGCGCGCTTTGTGCTCATCTAATGCCGAAAGAACAGCAGCGAGATTTTCGTCAGATGACTTTATCGCCGCGAGGGCCGCCGGCGCTCCCGGTGCGGTTTCGTGTTGGGTCAGGTCCGGCTCACCCAGCCACAAGATCGAAAACGGCGGGATCCCGTCTTTCCAAAGAACGTCGAGCAACGCTTTGGTGGTCC